>JAZQDP010000484.1:0-1872 GCA_045546875.1 Thermoguttaceae bacterium
GGCGGTTTCCTCCGACGCGCTCCGCAAAGAGCTGAAATACTTCCCGTCCTCCGGCGCCAACTGGTCTCCGAAAAACCACATTGACGAGTTCTGCGAATGCGTCAAGTCGCGCCGAACGCCGTCCGCCAACGCGAAAGTCGCCGCCCAGTCGCATATCGTCTGCCATTGCGCCTATATCGCCTGGCAGCTGGGCAGAACCCTCAACTACGATCCCGTTAAAAACGAGTTCATCAACGACGAAGAAGCCAACCGAATGCGCTCCCGAGCCATGCGGGAAGGATACACGCTGTGACGGGGAGTGCGGCGGCTTGACGCCGCCTTGTCCAACGACCCGCTAGTTTCCTTTGCCGCAACCGAAAACCTCCTCGGATCGCGAGCGAAGCTCGCCAAAGAAATCTCACGCGGAGCCGCGGAGACGCGGAGGAAGTCCGCAAAGTAATCAATCGGTGAACGCTTGCGGCGGAAGCTTCAAAAAGGCTTGAGAACGTGAAATGCCCTACCGTCCCGCTGGATCGCGGCTGTGTCAGCCGCAGAAGAATTTTTAAGCCGCAAAGAACGCAAAGTACGCAAAAAAATAGAAGTCAGTAACGAAGCTAAATATCCAGGCGAGCCACGGGTGTAAACCCGTGGGTGTTAGATCAATAACCATTGCCCCCTTGAAAGGAACAAGACAAATGATTATTATGGCTATTCCGGCGCTTGTTTTTCTTTTCTTCCTGGCGCTGTTCTTCGTTTATATATTCTATTGCGTCAAGTTTATCATTGCTACCTTTCCGGGCGAGCCGCTTTGGTTTAACATACTGAGAAACGCTATTAAAATTGCAATGATTCTCTCGATTGCTTTTGTATTCTATGCGCTCTTTTTCTTCTTCTCTTATAATCCCAACGAATCTCCATTTTATAAAAACGAACATGGTACGTGTTTACATGATACTTGTTTCGATGATCGAATAATAGCCTGGATAAAAAAGGGGGCAGACGTCAACGCTCAAGATGGGGCTGGCAATACGCCGCTGCATCAACAGTCGTTCACGGAATCTCAAATACTCGTAGACAACGGCGCTGACCTGAATATTCAAAACCATCAAGGAAAGACGCCAATTCACCATCAAATTGAATATCTTGACGATTATCTTCGTCATTATGGAATAGAATCGTCTATTGACAGAATAAAGGGGTGGGCGCGTTTTATTGCCAGCAACAAGTTTGACGCCAATATCAAAGACAATAACGGCTTGTCCGTATTTGATTCGATTGTCGGCAGCAGCTCGATTAAGCTATGTCCTGAAACGGTTCACGAGATAACAATCAACGACTGCAGTTTAGCAGTCCCGACGTTTGCCTATAATTCGTCCGGGGAACTGATTTACTGTAAAGATTCAACTGGGAAAACGGTTTATTCAAAGGAAAATCCTGAGGAATCGGCAAGCGCTCCAACCGAATTCAATACAATTGACGATTTACGCCAAGCGATACATCAGAACAACTATACAATTGAATACCAGCTTTTGGGCTTTGAACCGCTCCCGAAATCCGAACCGATTTACAAAAATCCAGAGGACAGACCCAAGCCTCCCTGGATTGAGAGATTTTTGAGTCCGATTTTATACATACCATATCATTGATTAGCTCCAACAGATTTCCCAATTTGTTCGTTTCAAAAATTTTATGAAAAACCTGTTCGTCCTATTGTACTCAACCGCGATAAGCGCTATAATCAAAGCAACGTAAAGGTTTTAAAACTTCGCGAACATCCTCCGCGACTCCGCGTGAGTTTTTATTATGCGGCAGAGGACTGCCGCGAGCCGGCTCACCATTGTGCATACGCAGGTCAAACGTTTTTGTTCGCCTAACGGCGAATGCGTAATTCCG
>JAZQDP010000485.1:0-15683 GCA_045546875.1 Thermoguttaceae bacterium
TGGGTTCGCTGACAATCGTAACGACGACCCTTGCGGCTTTGATAATGGGTTTGCGTTCCATAGGTTTACCACCAATACAAGCGTACCCTTGGATCATGGGCGGGCTGGCAATTGAGCTGTTCGTTCCACTAATTTTGGTATTTTACCTAAAATTTTCCCCAAACCTACTGGAAAATTCCAAAGATTTAGTTATAATACTTAAGTACTACCTCGCATTTTTTCCTTTTTGCCTTGTTTTGGAAAAGGCGTTGGTTTTATGCGAGTTAAATTCAAATAACACAACGGATACAAAAAATGAGCGCTGAGTATAACGCAACAGAACACGTTCAAGACTCAAATGTTTTGGAACTCCCGTTCCATACCGAAATTCACTTGCCCTCCTTTGACATTCCTGTTCCAGATAGTCTTCAGTCTATTTTGGGAACAAGTATTCATTTTGGAACAAAATACATGTGGCTTGAAGTAGTCGCATTTCTTATTTGTTGCTTGATTTTCATCCCCTACGCTCGTAAAGTCCGTAATGGCGAACCGGTTAAAGGTCGCTTTTATAATCTCGTAGAAGCCATGGTTATGTTTGTCCGAGACAGCATCGCCATCCCCAATATGGGTAAAGAACACGCCAAATCGTATTTGCCGTTCCTTCTGACAATTTTCTTCTTTATCCTTGTCTGCAATCTTCTCGGTCTTGTACCGTGGTTGGGAAGCGCAACCGGCGCATGGGCTACAACGATTGTCCTGGCTTTATTCACCTTTCTGTATGTCAACTTTGCTGGCATGAAGCAAAAAGGCGTTATTGAATACTGGGTTGGTCTTTGCCCCCACATGGATATTCACTGGACGTTGAAAATCGTACTCGTCCCAATGCTTTGGTGCTTGGAATTCATAAGTTTGTTAATTAAACACTTCGTATTGAGCGTTCGTCTTTTGGCGAACATGTTCGCCGGACACCTTGTTCTCGCAGTTATTTTAGGGTTCATCTTTATGACTGCCGGGAACGCGATTTGGTACGGCGTTATGCCCGCCAGCGTTTTTGGCTGCGTTTGCCTTAACCTGCTGGAACTTTTCGTCGCCTTTTTGCAGGCGTATATTTTCACGTTCCTTTCCGCCCTGTTTATCGGCTCGGCAATGAAGGGACACTAACCCCAATTTTAGAGTAGTATCGATTTTAAGAGCGCCGCATGAGCCGCCGATTATTCGGCTCCTTACTAAACGGCAGAGAGAACTCGCCCTTGCTCATCTAACAGCCGTCGCCACGAATCGAATTTATATTTACATTATCCGTTTGTCAGAATATTAGCTCGACAGTTGTCGAATTAAATATTCCGGCTAGAAAAAACACAGGAGATTTTATCGTGTCCAATTTTGCAAAACTTTTTGCTCTGTTACTGGTTGTTTTCGCCATTTCCGCTCCGGTTTTTGCTCAGGAAGCCGCTGCTCCCGCTGCTGATCAGCAGACCGCCGCTGCCGCCACAGAAGAAACCGCTGTTGCCGCTCCCGCTGCTAACAAGGGTCTTCAGATTCTTGGTTGCGCTATTGGCGCTGGCATTGTTATTCTCGGTGGAGCTTGGGGTATTGGTACAATCGGTTCCAAGGCAGTCGAAGGCACTTCCCGTCAACCGGAAGCTGGTGGTTCCATCATGACCCAGATGATTATTTCCGCCGCTCTTATCGAAGGCGTTACGTTCTTCGCTTTGATCGTTTGCTTCTTAGGTCTGAACGCCTAATTAAATAAATAGATTGGCGGTTAGATGAATGATTTTGATCGCATAACTCTAACCGCCATCGTTTGACAATAATAATTACGGTATTTATTAACCCTGCCCCTATTCGGTGTAATTATGAAGTTTCAAACCATATTGAGCTTGGCTATCGCAACCGGTTCAGTATTATTGACAGACGCTGTTTGCTTTGCAGAGGAAGGCGGGTCCATTAACCCTCTGGCTCTTTCAAAGGACATGGCTTTCTGGACCTTCGTTATTTTCGTTATCACGCTTTTGATTTTAGGCAAATTTGCCTGGAAACCAATTGTTGAAGGTTTAGACAAACGTGAGCAAGGTATTGCAGATCAAATCGCTCAGGCAGCAGAAAAAAACGCTCAAGCTGACGAGGCTTTGGAAAAATACAAGGCTCAGCTGGCAGACGCGAAGGCAGAAGCAGAGGCAATAATTGCCAACGCAAAACAGACTGCAGAAAAACAAGGTCAGATCATTGTTGAAAACGCAAAGAAAAAAGCTGTTGCGGAAGAGGAAAAAGCAAAAGCTGAATTAGCTCTTCTTGAAAAAGCCGCTCTGCAGGAGTTGGCAGATAAATCAACCGATTTGGCTCTTGTTCTGGCTGGCAAGATTTGTCAAAAGAAATTGGATAAAACCGATCACGCTAAGTTAATCAACCAAGAAGTTGAGAAATTTTCAAAACAAGCGCTCTAACGGGAGAAATCAAACATGTTAGATACTCAAGCCATTGACGCCCGATACGCTGCGGATTCTAATCCGGACGTATCTGCTGATCAAATCGGACAGGTCTACGCCCAGTCGTTCATTGGCGCTTTAGACAACAATCCCGAGCTGGTTGGTCAGGCTGTCGAGGAGTTCGATTCCTTCCTTTCGGTTTATTTCGACGCCAATCCCAAATTCGAGGAAATTCTGTCCAGCAGACTCATTTCCACTGAAGACAAAATTGACATTATCAATCGTACGGTTACGGACGGTTCAGCATTGTTTCTCAATTTCATCAAAGTTGTTGCCAAACATGAACGCATGGATTGTCTCCGCGCAATGTATCGTCAAATGTACTTGCTTTATGAGAAGATGATTCAACGCCTTCCGATTACAATAACAACGGCAATTGAAATCTCAGATCAGGAAGCTGAAAAGATTGGTCAGTCGCTCATCGCGCAGATTGGCGGTAATCCGATTATTCAACGTAAAATTGACCCGTCTATAATTGGTGGCGTTGTCATTCGCGTAGGAGATACAGTCTACGATGGGTCGATATCAACACAGTTGAAAAAATTACGGGAACGAATCACAGGAAAATTTTAGGCAGATTGAACAGCATTCGGTCTGTTTATTATAAAGTTTAATTTTACTATAAATATTTTGGAGCTGATATGAAATTTAAAGCGGACGAAATCGCTTCAGTAATTCAGCAGGAAATCAAGCAATTTGAAAGCCGAATCGACGTTCGCCAAGTCGGTCGGGTGCTGGAAGTAGGCGATGGTATTGCTCAGGTCTACGGCTTGTCCGACGTAATGGCGGGCGAAATGCTGGAGTTTGACTGCGGTGTAACCGGATTGGCGTTTAACCTGGAAGAAAACAGCGTCGGCGTTATTATTCTGGGCGACTACCTGAAAATCAACGAAGGCGACGAAGTCCGCACGACGGGACGTCTGCTTTCCGTTCCGGTTGGCGATGCAATTTTAGGGCGCGTTATTGACCCGTTGGGAAATCCTCTGGACGGTAAAGGTCCAATCGCAACGACGGAACGACGGCCGGTTGAAACAACCGCGCCGGGCATTGCAGACCGTCAGCCGGTTAAAGAACCTCTCCAGACTGGTATTAAAGCGATTGACGCTATGACCCCGATCGGACGCGGTCAGCGTGAATTGATCATTGGCGACCGTAAAACCGGTAAAACCGCCATCTGTATTGATACGATTATCAATCAGAAATCGACGGGCGTCAAGTGCTTCTACGTTGCAATTGGTCAGAAAGACTCAACAGTCGCTAACCTTATTGACACGCTTACTCGCGAAGGCGCGATGGAATACACGACGGTCGTCGTTGCTGGCGCATCGTCTCCGGCTCCATTGCAGTACATTGCTCCGTACGCCGGCTGCGCCATGGCAGAATATTTCATGTACAAGGGCGAACACACCTTGTGCGTTTACGACGACATGAGCAAACAGGCTGTTGCGTATCGTCAGCTGTCTTTGCTTATGCGTCGACCGCCAGGACGTGAAGCTTACCCCGGCGACGTCTTCTACTGTCACAGCCGTTTGCTGGAACGATCCGCCAAACTGTCCAATGACCTTGGCGGCGGTTCTTTGACGGCTCTGCCGATCATCGAAACTCTGGAAGGCGAAGTTTCCGCGTACATTCCCACTAACGTCATTTCCATTACCGACGGTCAGATTTACCTTCAGCCGGACTTGTTCTTCCGCGGTCAGCGACCCGCTATGAACCCCGGTATTTCGGTTTCTCGAGTCGGCGGCAACGCTCAGGTTCCCTGTATGAAAAAGGTAGCCGGCGGTATGCGTTTGGACTTGGCGGCGTTCGCCGAACTGGAGGCGTTCGCCCAGTTGGGAACTGACCTTGACCCGGCAACTCAGCAGCGTCTGGACAGAGGTTATCGAATCAACGAACTGCTCAAGCAGGGGCTTTGCCATCCAATGCATGTAACTGATCAGGTTATCAGTATTTACGCTGTTACCCGCGGTTACGTCGACAAACTGGAAGTAAGCAAGGTTCACGACTTTGAAGAAAAACTGCTCGCGTTCGTCCACACGAATCATCAGGATTTCTGGGACGGCTTAACCGCCAACAAGAAGATGGATTCCGAAACGGAAACCGCTCTCCAGGCGATTATCGACGAGTTCGTCAAGCAGTACGAATAAAGAGTTTGTTTGGCTGTCAGCTTGAACAACGCTGCAAAACGCAAATTCAACTGACAGCGTCCGACAGGCAATTTAACTATCACGTAATTTAATATGGCAAAAGCAAGAGCATTAGACAGACGGCGCAAGTCCATTCAGAGCACGCGCAAGATTACCCATACGATGGAGTTAATCTCGACGGCAACGTATCGCAAAGCCATGGAACGCGCAGTCTCCGCGACAGCGTATACAAATCGACTCACCGCCATGGTTGGTCAGCTGGCTCGCGCTGGTTTGGAAGTTCAGCATCCGCTGCTGCAAAAGCACGAGAATACTGAAAATGTCGTTATTTTGACGTTGACTTCCAACCGCGGCATGTGCGGCGGATTCAACGGAGCTGTTTTGCGTTTAGCCGCCGCTCGATACAAGGAACTGACTCAAGCTGGTCTCAATCTCACGGTAGACTGCTCTGGCAAACGAGGCGTTTCAGGGTTCAAATTCCGACAAATTCCCGTTGCGGAATCGTTTTTGAACTTTGAAGACAAGCCCGCTTATATAGAAGTCGAAAAGATTGCTGACAAGTATTTGGACTTGTATCAGACAGGCAAGCTGGATCGTCTGGACGTTGTTTATACAAAGTTCGTGTCGGTTTCCAAGCAAACGGCAACGGTTGAAACGCTTCTTCCGCTGACGGAGCTTGCCAGCGGAGAAGCGGAGACGTCGGCAAATCACGAATACCAATTTTTGCCCTCGGCAAACAGTATTCTGGAAGAAGTCGTTCCCGCGTCGTTCAAGATGAAGCTGTTCAAATGTTTCCTGGATTCGGCGGTCAGCGAGCAGATAGCGCGAATGGTCGCCATGAAATCCGCAACAGAAAACGCAGACCAGATGGTCAAGGCGCTGTCACAGGCGTACAACCGCGCACGACAGGGTCAGATTACCGGCGAGCTTACCGAACTGATCGGCGGCGTCGAAGCGCTCAAATAGAAAAAACTTACCGGGCTGAGCGGCGAAATGAGAGTGTTGCACATTCAGACTTTCGCGCTGGCATAACATAAAATTTTAACACTGTTTTACACCAATTACTTTAATATGTCCGCAGAAAATATTGGTCTCATAACGCAGGTAATCGGGTCTACGTTTGACGTAGAATTCCCGGAAGATAAACTGCCGGCGATTTACAACGCCATTAAAATCAATTCGAACGAACGCGGCGTTGAAATCAACCTGACCGGCGAAGTTCAGCAGCACCTTGGCGGCGGTCGCGTTCGCTGCGTTGCCCTCGGTACAACCGACGGACTTCAGCGCGGTATGAAATGCGTCGACACCGGCGCTCCGGTCTCCGTCCCCGTTGGAGAAGAAACTCTGGGACGCGTCTTCAACCTGCTGGGAGAACCGGTAGACAAGCGAGGTCCGGTCAAAGCAAAGGAATATCGTCCGATTCACCGCGACGCTCCCGCTTTGTCTAACATTTCAACTAAAACGGAAATTTTTGAAACCGGTATTAAGGTTATTGACCTTCTTACCCCGTTTGTCCGAGGCGGTAAAGCTGGTTTGTTCGGCGGCGCTGGTTTGGGAAAGACGGTTATTCTTCAGGAACTTATCGCTCGTATCGCATCGGCTCACGGAGGCGCTTCCGTTTTCGCCGGCGTTGGAGAACGAACTCGTGAAGGAAACGACCTCTGGCTGGAAATGCAGGAAGCCAAGATCGGCAACACAGGACAAAGCGTTATTGAAAAGACGACTATGGTCTTCGGTCAGATGAACGAACCGCCAGGAAGCCGTCTTCGAGTTGCTTTGTCCGCTCTGACAATGGCGGAATACTTCCGCGACGCAACCGGAACGGACGTTCTGTTATTCATCGACAACATCTTCCGTTTCTCTCAGGCGGGTTCAGAAGTTTCCGCTCTGCTGGGGCGTATGCCGTCTGCTGTAGGTTATCAGCCAACGTTGGCGTCAGAAATGGGCGCGCTTCAGGAACGAATTACATCAACCGACCGCGGCGCTATTACGTCCGTTCAGGCGGTTTACGTTCCTGCTGACGACCCGACTGACCCGGCTCCAGCTACGGCGTTCGGACAGTTGGATGCGTTCATTTATCTGGAACGAGCCATTTCCGGAAAAGGCATTTATCCCGCCGTTGACCCGCTGGCGTCCAACTCCCGCGTTTTGGACCCGCAGTACGTTGGCGACGAACATTACGCTTGCGCTCGACGCGTCCAGACGATGCTTCAGCGATACCGCGAACTTCAGGATATTATCGCCATTATGGGCGTTGACGAACTGTCCGAAGAAGACAAGATGGTCGTCCATCGCGCCAGAAGAATCGAACGATTCCTGTCACAGCCGTTCCTCGTTGCCGAAGCGTTTACCGGCAAAAAAGGTCAGATTACCCCGTTGGCGGACACGATTCGTTCGTTCAACGAAATTTGCGACGGCAAATGGGATCATCTGCCCGAACAGGCGTTCATGTACGTCGGTGGCATTGAACAGGCTGCTGAACAGGCGGAAAAGATGGCGGCGGCAGCAAAATAAAGCTGTTATAGCTGCTGCGAGTTGAACTTTACGGTTAAAATACGCTTAGAGTTCTTCTCGCAACTCATAACTCGCAACTCGCAACTTTTAAAAAACTTAATACTATGAAAATCAGCGTAGTAACCCCAGAAAAGAAGGTTCTGGATATGGAATGCGTTTCCTGCGTTTTACCGTTGTACGACGGTGAAATCGGGATTGAAAAGAACCGCTCGCCGTTGATCGGCAGAGTTGGTTTTGGCGAATTACGCATTAAAACCGAGTCTGGAACGGAACGCTACTATGTCGACGGCGGTTTTGTGGAGGTGTTAGATAACAACATCTCCGTCATGACGGGAAACGCCATTCCGACTACTGAACTCAACGCCGACGAAGCGGCGAAGCAGTTGGAAGATGCTTTGGCGGTTGTCGCTACCACGGAAGACGTCTTTGCTTCCAAAGAACGCAAAGTCAAACAGGCGCGCGCCAAACTACGATTGGCAAACCGCAAATAGCCGTAAATTATAACCTGTTGTTACAATAAAATAAATAAACCAAATCCAAAAGATTTGGTTTATTTTTTGATTATTCCAACAATTCAGAACCCTATAAGTTCACGTTTAATGTTCTTCAGGTAGCCCCATGCCTATTCATTTGATAAGCTATAGACCGAATATGGAACAACCTATCATAACAGAGAATTTTCCCGACAGTTCCCAAAAACTTCCCTATTCCTCTCAGAATTTTCCAGCGCTTCTCGAGGTACTCAGTTACCGGATGAGCCAGTTTTTTTGACTCTTTATCCCCGTCTTTTTATTAGTGCAATCTGTCAGAATACTACTGTACTTTCGATACCACTCATTCTAATAATTCCAATTTTTAAATGACATTTTACATATAATTACTATTCATATAATTCTACAGGGTATAGTATTTAGCTGACACAAGAAACTCGAAAAATTTTTAAAAAAATCGTTCTTCATGGTTGATTTTGAATTATAATAATAGAACACAAATAGTCAGTTACTGAATTCGCAAGAATTATTTCCTTTAACATACACAACTATGAAATTTTATTTCATTAAATTTTTCGACCGTGTCATGGATACACTAACGTTCTACAAACCATTGGTTCTTTCTATTACAATCATCTTCGTAACAAGTGGAATACAGGCTGACGAAACGCAGCGATGGAAACCTAATATAAGCGGTGAGATTTCTGATAGCGAGGTTTGGGAAAACGGCATTGCGTTGCCTGCCAATGAAACGGGATATATTTACGATGGGGTTCAATCTGTTAACGACGACAATCTAAGCGGCAATCGCACTCTTCAATTTACCGGAGGAACAACAACGTTTACAAATTCTTTCAGCATTAATTCCAGCTCGTTTGTTCTCGAAGGCGGAACAGTCAACGCTCACGGCAGTCATTTTATTATTGGTAATGAATCTGCCGGTTCAGTAATGCAATCTGGCAATTCGGTATTCAACCTTAACAGTGTTTGGACATCTTCAGATCTTACGTGGGCTGGTTTTCGTTTAGGAAATGCTGCAAACTCGACCTATAATTTACAAAGCGGAACGTTTAACGTAACAAATGGTTCACTATTGCTTAACAATGGAACGTTTACGCAGACTGGTGGCGAAATGAACGTTTCCAATGGTTCCGGGTTAAAACTTGAAAATAATACCAGCGTTTTTAATCTCAATGGCGGTTCGTTAAACCTTAACGGCGCGGCATACATTAACGCTGCCAAAGGTCATTTCAACGTTGCTGATGGCGGGACGATCAATGTTACCCCAACTGCGTTCGAATTATCTGTTGGCAAAAAACTCATTGGCGTGTTTACTAACGAAGACGACGCCAATAACGCTCTTGCTCACATAAATATGACAAATGGTTGGCAAGCCAAAGTTGTCAATATCACATCTCTTCTTCCAAAGAATCAAACCCTAAACAGCAATATTGATTTCCAATACCTAATCCTTGCCGGACCAAATGCAGCTCCAGATGGAATTAAAATCTGGAACGCAACAAATACTTCCAATGATATGGATAATGCTAAATTATGGATCGGAACAACGTCGGATTCAACAGGATATGTTTTTGGTGGAACGTATACTTTCAGAAATTTTACCGATAACCTTATTGTCTATGACGGTACTAATTCATTTAGAGCTTTAGCGCCGGCCGGTAAGACGCTTATAATTAATGGCGGAAACAACACATACGGATCAGTTCAAGGAATAGTTTTAAGTAAAGGTTCGGTCTACCTTAATTCCGGGATATTAAAGACTCTATCATATCAATATCTTACAATAGACGGCAGCGTCAGCGCCCCCGCTTATGTAGAAGTCAACGGAGGATTGTTTAATATCGGTCTCTATTTAACGTTAGGTCTGACTCAAACAGCTTCTTCGCCTACAGCCAAAATGGTTGTCAATAACGGAACCGTTTTCTGTGGGAATAGTTCAGAAAGTTCCGTTAACGGATTGATTCTTGCTGAAACGATGGGTTCTAACGCCGAGCTGACAATGAATGGAGGACTGTTCCAAATCTTTAATAACAGAGCGGTAAAAATTGCTTTCGCTAACAATTCAACGGCAAAGTTCACGATGACCGGCGGAGAATTCCTCACAGATGGAATTACCTACCTTGGAAAAGGCGAAGGTTCGACAGCGGAGATTAACATTTCCGGCGGCAGTTATACCTCAACCAACACTATTGACATTGGGACAGGCTCAAATGCAACCGCGACACTGAATATCTCTGGCGGTGAATTAAGCGCTGAAAGCATACTGGTTGGTCGAGCTGGAGCTGGCGACAGCGTTGCCTTGAATATTACAGGCGGAAAGGTTGTGATTAAACAAGACTTGCACGGCTCTGATTCACAGGCTTCTGGGTCTGTCTACATTTCAGGCTCTGGTTCCATCGTATTCGATTCAAATTATTCTGACAACGCGGCGATTCGGGACTTGTCCAACTTCTGTATTGAAGGAGCTGGAGACGGTTCTGGCGCCCTGCAATTCCTCAATAGCGTCAACTGCGATTCAGACATAACGCTTACCAATAACGCAACAATCGGCATTGCAGAAGGAGCTATCTTTACGCAAGACGCCGTTATTAAAGAAAACGCCGGGACGCACAGCGGTTTAACCATTACCGGCAGCGGAACGTTATCGCTAACGCAAGCCCCTGAATATACCGGAGCGACATCGATTTCTAACGGGACATTGACGCTTGCCACCGACAGTGTTCTTTATAACCTTACCGGCGGCTCTGCAGATGAAAATGGCGATATCGTCGATAAGGCAACCATTATTGCTAACGGCTCGACTTTAACAATAAACAACGACGAAAAAACAAAGTACGTTGGGTCTATTACAGCCAAAAAGATCATAAAGACCGGATCTGGCATTTTACAAATTTATACTGGCGATGAAGGACAAATTGACGTTGAGAACATTGTTGTTTCTTCTGGACAAATAGACATCAAAGGCGTAATGAACGCCGGTCTGGAAATTGAATCTGGGGCGATATTCTCTCCCGGCAATTCGATTGGAGAAACGACAATTAACGGCAATTACATCCAAAATGATTATGCAATTCTGTTATTCGAACAAGATGAAACCGGGGCTGACAAACTTATCGCCAATTCGTTTAACCTTGCCCCAAATTCAATTATTGAACTGTCCTTCCAGTCGCCCGCGCCCGGAACTTCATACGAAATAATGGTTCAAACGGGCGGTAATTTTTCAGGTCAGTATGCTAACGACGCCTTCTGGAATGCGCTTTTATCTTCTAATAGCGCTGAAGGATGGGGGCTGTCCGTAAACGGCAACACTGTAAACGCGGTGTTTGCTCAAGGCGATACCCCCAGCGACGTTGCTGACGTTCCAGAACCGTCAACATGGGTAATGCTCATCCTCGGCTTAATTAGTGGAATCGCCTTTATTCGTAAAAACCGGATTAACCATATTTTAGCTCGGATGCGTCAACTTGTTGGATGAACCTAAAATATTACGTCGCCGGTTTGAGGCGGAATCCGGAAGATGAATTTGCCGTTGTCGTCCGTCAGGTCTGGACCGACGCTGTAGAGAATAAACGGTCGCCAGACGGGGAACGGATTGTCGTCGAATTCATGACGATATTCTGGGGCTTTCTCTCGTCCTTGCTTTAGTTCTCGTTCCCAGTCCTCTTTTGACTGCGTGTTGAGCCGATACCCCAACGTGTCTTTTCCTGAACAGGGATCAAATCGAATTGAACCTTGCTTTTTCTCGTCCCAGTATTTATCGGTCAGCTGCTCAAGCGATTCAGGATATTTGCCCTCTTTGACTCGATAACGTTCAATCGCGATGGCAACCTGAATGAGCCTTTGATCTGTTGAAGTCATGTCTTGTAAATAGAGAAAACTGCGACAAGAGTCCGCCGCTTGATAAAAAACGCAGTGTGCGGCTGTATTGGATCGTTTTCTAATAGTAAGCCAATTAGTAACTGACATTAAAACATGAGCGGGAGAGTATTTACGCAACTCGTCAAATTTTTGTTTTCGAATGGCGCGGTCTTTTTCCAAAAAAGCATCTTGAATCAGATGCCGATCTTTGTACGCCTGTTGACGAAAATAATTCTCGTCAATAAACAATCGGATAATCGCAGAAAGAGCGGCGTCAACATCATCAGCGGCGCTTTCTGACGGTTTGATAAAAAAGTCAGGGATAATATTATATTGCAGCGTAAATTCACCGTTAAGGACGTTTTTTAAATTAACTCCGCATTCCTGACTTGTTATATCGTTCAGACGCTTCCATTGTTCATCGGTCAAAGACTCGCAAAAACCGGGAGTTTGCAGAGCGGTTTTTGCTGCATCGCAAGCAAGTTGAGCAAAAGCGTAATGACTATGATTCGTTTCTGCAACAACATTGACGCCATTTCCATAATGTTTAGCAAACAAGAACAGCGTTTCTATGTCGTCCAAAACCTGAACAACGTTTCCATCTCCCAGAGAACGACGAATACGCATATTGAAAACATCTCTGGAAAACCAATAAATACGTATGGGATAATAGTCGCGAAATATATCAGGCGATTTAAGTGGCAGCGGATACTGATAAATCGGCATGCGAACGGCTTTTGCTATTGTCTCCAGTTCGTCGGCGCGGTCGTCCAGCCATTTCGATGCAACTGGATGTTGAGCCGACGTCCAGACAGGTCCGGAAGACATGGCTTCCGCATAAAAAGAATAGACGTTATCGGCGAATCGTTCCTGAAAACGCACATCGTCTTCGTCATCTTCCTGTTTCAATTCGTCGACATATTCAGGTTTCGTTCCGTAGACATATTTAGGACGATGCCGAGAGAATTCCTCTTTGTCATAAACGAGTGTATTGACGTCGATTTTATTTTCAGTTAGATAATCCTCAAAACGCGGGAAGTCTTCGTACTTTGGCTTGAGATTCGGATCAAGCTGCAACAATTTACAAGCGTCTGTCCATTCCGGGGCGCCCAGATTCATCCGATGCGTCCAATATACCTTAGAACCGTATAACTGATATATCAACCGCACGCCGTTTTCTTCTGCATTTTTAAACCTTGGTTCAAAAATTTTAAACATCGCCACGGCGTAGTCAACTTTTCCATCTTCTGTTCTTGGCTGAGTAATATAATGTGAATTCTCCGTGATTGTTACAGGGGAATACGACAATTGCGTTGAAGCTATAAAAATAACCACGGCATGCAGAAACCAAAAACGCTTGAGTTTCCAGAACGGTCTGGCGTTGTTGCTTTGGCGGGGATAATTATTTTCCGGAGTTTGCCCGGGCAAGAAAAATGCTATGACAACGCCAGCAATCCAGCCGAAAACGGGAATAAGCAAACAGGGAATTACCCAGTGTCCGGAACGGTTTCGGTCGTGAAATCGGCGAACGAGCGCCGCCAGCGATGTCGGAATCAATTCAATAAGCAAAACGAGCGGTATATAAAAGGCAACCTGTCCCCAAAAAACGCTATCGAACAGAGTTGACGAATTTATGATTACCAGTAACAGAACTATTAATCCTGTCAAAACGAGGGAGAACCCCCAGAACGTCTTGCAGCTTGTCCGGCTGGAATAGTCGCCCCGGCGAGTCGTAAAACAGCTTATTACTGAACAAAGATAATTTACCATGGCTATAAAATGATTGATTAAGACGCAGAATAAAAAAGTCAATCTTATAGCATTATAGCGCCAGTAGGGTGAAAAATCAATGAGTGGGGAAAGAAAATGTGAAAATTTCGCGTGTGGGCTAATTCTATACCCTTGTGATTATGGTGGCAGTATCTGTAAATTTCAAATTAAGCGTTTTTAAAACCAGGAGGGGTGTACAAGAGGTTGATTTTGTGATACACTATGTTTTAGTCGCGTTAGGCATGCAATTAATTTGTTTAAATTTTAAGCGTATGTATGCTGTTACGATTGTTTCATTCATTTTTCCTGATAACTTACTGAGCTAACATGAGCGCATTAGACGAACTGTTTGACATTACCACAAACCTGGAACAACTCTTGGAAGAGAAATACAATGCAACAGGCAGAGGGTTGCACGAAAAAGCCACCAGCGTTTCGAATAAAATTTCTTCTCAGTGTTTGAAGAAAATCCGCTATATAGCTACGATTCGCAATAAAGCCGCTCACGAAGATCGCAAGATTGCCAACCAGGAGATTAAAAAAATCCGTGCTGCTAATAGAGAAGTGTTAAAAGAATTGGCGCCTAAATCGTTCAATTGGGGTTTAGCATTCTTTTTTATTGCTGTCATTATTGCGATTGCCGCTTATTTTTGTTTTGCTCGCTAGTGTAACATTGGGAAGTCTGGGGGCAATTGACCGCGTCCCCAGATCGCAACGCCAGATATTTGTGAGAGTTGCTTCTCGATATTGAAAGGCATTAGTTATGACCCCATTGAAGGAAATCGACTCTATCGTCAAGGCAATTGAAAACGCTCTGCAAAAAGATTTTTATGCGGAAGGAGACAATCTTTTGTCAAAAGCCCAAAGCGTACAGAATCGCCTTTCAACAAAATGTATGGAAAATATACAAACGCTATATCGTATTTATCGAGAGGCGTTATGTCGAGAGAACTACTTTGCTCAAGAGAGTTTACCCGAAGTCCGTCAACTAGCCGCCTCAATTCGTGAAGAATTAGCGACGAACGAGGCTGTGCAACCGTCCCTTGCATGGCGCGTTATGCGAGCGCTTCTTCTCTTGCCTGTTGTCTTACTTGGTAAAATCGTCAATCCGATAATTACAACAGAGTATTCTTCAATTTATAAATTTTACTTTGTTTGCGGAATCATAGGCATCATTATTGCGGCTTCATATTTCTTTTATCTGATTCATTATATCCATTCATTGTTTCCCTAGAAAGTCCAATCCTTCTTTTAACCTGTTAATACAATGCCGAGTCATTATTTATTCATATTGAATTATTTGTCAATTATTTTATTGACTTATTCTGCTTTTTCAGCTGAATACTCTAATCCTGTAACGATTCGCAGCCAGCAGGGTAGAATTATTCCAATAGGCATTGCAGATCCGTCTGTTGTTCAAGGGGACGATGGTTGGCTGTACTCGTTTTCGACCAATCGCATCGTTCTTAAAAGCCGGGACGGTTGTAACTGGCAAGTTCACACCCGAAACGTTATTCCCAACCCGACGTGGGGAGACGACTATTACGGACAGCCAATACACGCTCGCGTTTGGGCGCCTGACGTCCGAAAAGTTAAAAATAAATGGATTTATTATTACTCGCTTAGCGCTTGGGGGAAACCGTGCGGAATAGGGTATGCTGTTGCTGACAAGATTTCCGGTCCGTATGTTGACAAAGGAAAAATGTTTACCTGTGAGGAAATAGGCATCGAAAATTGCATTGACCCGCAGGTTATTGTAGAATCCAACGGTTCCGTTTATATGGTTATGGGGTCGTTCCGCGGCATCTATTTGATAGAGTTGACGTCAGACGGAATGGGGTGCCTAAATGGCGTTGGATACCAAAAAGAGTGTAAAACTCTCATCGCCGGCTATCCCGGACCTTGGGACGGTTCAACTTACGAGGGGAGTTATATCGTTAAAAAGGGCGATTATTATTACTATTTCGGCAGCGTCGGCACGTGTTGTGAGAGAGAAAAATCTACGTATCGAGTTTATGTCGCCCGGTCAAAAGACATTCGCGGACCGTACTGCGGTTCAGACGGTATGCCGATAACCCTATCGGGTCATGGAAAGACGTATGGAAATTTAGTTGTCAAAGCGCCTGAAACCAAGTCTGAAACCGTTGTTGGTCCAGGGCATAATTCAGTTTTTATAGACGATAACGGAGATTGGTGGCTGTATTATCATGCCTTTTCTCGACTTGACAAGTTCCAGACGAGGCATTTTTTTATGGATAAATTGCTATGGGACAAAGATGGATTCCCATACGTTGAGGGCAAAACGCCCTCATTTCAAAAGCGTATGGAAGGACCTCAAATAGCGGCGCCTAATAACGCCAAATAGATGGAACAGCCCGTTTATCCGTGATATGCAGGACGCTGGTTTTTCTGAT
>JAZQDP010000486.1:0-4011 GCA_045546875.1 Thermoguttaceae bacterium
CGACATCGATGTCAACCGCCGCCGGGCGTCGGACGGCAGACGCTGCCATCGTCATCCGTTTCGTTTCTGGACGAACTGGCGCGACGCCTCCAAAGAGCGACAACTGCTCGTCGACCGGCTTGACATCTGCGAACGTGTCGAGTAGCACTTCTTCCTCCCAGCTTTCAACCGGAACGTCCCAGGTCTGAACCGGAACCGACTCTACCGGGCGGGCATCCGCCGCCCCCAGCGTCGTCGGTCGGAACGTCAGCGTGTCGGCGTCAGTCCAGGTCAACCCTTCAACGCCGAAGGCGATGAGCTGATTCGCCGCCGTCCGGCAGCTCCGGGCGTCCCGGTCAATCGCCGCCGACATTTGTCTAACCGTCAGCGTCGTCGCGGCTGTTAAAGTCAGCAAGTATCCAGCCAACGCCATTGCCGTCGGCGACGGTCGGCGCGGGCTGCCCATGGGCTTCTTGCCCGTCGATATTGTCCGTAGCATTGTGTTTTGATTTTGTCCCGGCGGTTTCCTACGCCGCCGGAACGATAGGTAAAGTCCTTTTTATTTATGCTTCTTTTCTCGATTGATGATTTCTTCTCGCATGATCCGTTCGTCGTCCGAAGCGTCAATGCCGATTCTAACTTTTTGCCCTACTATGTTTACCAGAGCAATTTTGATTTCCGAACCGGTTTGCCGATTCTTAATGACGATTGTTTCGCCTTTCTTCCTTGACAAAACAAGCATACTTGCCTCCTTTCAAAACTTGGTTATGTTTACAAAACCTTTGTTTGAGGTATAATAGTGAATGACACCTAAAACCCCATTACCCCCAAACAAAGGAGTATTTTTTCATGAACAACAAACAATACGATGAATGTCTGTTGTCAATATTGACTTATTGTGAATCGCTGAACAAAACTGACTATTATCCAATTAAAAATGACAGCGCTTTTGGAATGACCCGTTCTGAACTTTTAGCAATGGTTGATAGTTTGAACCGTAATCACTACACAAAAGCTATTATTGTCAGAGCGGGTATCAGCTTCACTCCTTTGACGCTTGAAGGTCGCGAAAAACTCGAAGAGCTTCGCGAAAAGCTAAAAGGACAGTCCGTCCTCGTTCGCGTCTGGCGTTTCATCCTCCGCAACTGGCATTATTTCCTGCTGCTGTTCAAGCGATAACGTCTTGACAATTTTATGAAGGTATTTTTCTGTCCAAAATTGACTTGCGCCAATATGGCGAATCTCGCTCGAAAGGTCTTTGTAAAAATGAGCTTGATACCAAAATACAATTGACAAAACCACGCAAAACACAATTGATACAACAGTTGCTTCAGTCATTTTTAAAGTCCTCCAATAAACAAAAAGCAGGGAGGGCGCCAAATAGGACGGTTTGAACCGTCGCCCCCCCTGCTTCAATAATCGGTTTGCGGCATCGGCAGAGCCTCCACTGCTCGCGCAGCTACGGCGATTGTCTGATAATGCTGGCGGCACGTCAGCGGGTTGTTGCCCAGGACGTTTGCCGCGACTGCCGGATCCAACATCGTTGCGGTCAGACGACGTATCGCGTGAAAAGTGCACAGCACAGGTTTCAACCCTGCCGCGTCGGCTATTCTTCGCCGTTCGCGAATAATCCCCTTGTTGGCGTTCGCGGTATCCCATTGGAAAATAAGCTCGTCGGCGCCCAACCGCGGCATCCGCTGAAGAACCGACTCCGCCAGTTTGTTCAGCGGAACGATGCGCTCGCGGTGCGTCTTCTCATGCTCAGACGGAATAACCAGCGCGTGGACGTCTTGAATCTTCCGGATATAACTCCACCGGCAATTGAGCAGGTCGCCCAGGCGGATGCCGGTCGCGTACAAAAACAGATAGGCGCTCTCAAACCATTCCGCCGGAGTGATGTCGGGCAGAATCGGGCGCAGCGCCGCTTTGCACGCCGCGAGAATCTTTTCAAACTCGCGCATCGTCGGCGTCCGGCCGTTGACGTCGGCGCGTTTGTTGATTGTCGGAAATTCCGGCAGCTCCGCCATTAAACCGGTTGCCCGCTTATACTGATTGTTTTTCGGTCCGGCATACGCCATCACGCCAGCGATCGCGCCCAAATGCTTTTTCACGGTTTGGTCGCTCAGCGTCCCGCCGTTTTTCTTTTTGGTCTGGTACAGCCCGGCGGCGAACTTGTCAATCGTAAAATTATTGATTTCCGCCAGTTTCGGATCGCCAGTATATTCAACCCAATATTTCATAGCCGTGTTTATTTCCCGGACTGTCTTTTCGCTTTGCCGATTGCGTTTTGATATAATCTGCAAATACCACTCTTCATAAAATTTCGATAAAGTCATTTGGTCGCTCAGTCCGTCGTTGCGCTGGGTTTTGGCATTCGCCATTAAAATCAATCCGCCCAGCGTCATTTTCATCAGCTCCGGTATTTCCGCCGCTAGAGCTATAAGTTCTGCAACCGTCGTTGTTCTGGTAATCTCCATTTTCGCTCCTTAAAAAAGATGCTGTCAATGGCTCCATCCGTTACATACGCCGCGTCATGCAATTTTACTATAGCTCATAATTTTGCATAATCGTTAAAAACGATAAATATTACCCCGTTTTCCGTCCTGGTCCGCGGGGTCAAACATACCCATTGCCGACGTTTTGGAGCTGCTTATAAACGAAAAAAAGCGCCTGCATGGGTTCAGATGTGCAGACGCTTAACATGTGGGGAGTTCCCCTGGATGTTTTGTAATTCTGAACCCGATGATGATTTTTGTGTTTTGATTTTGTCCGATGGTTTCCTACGCCGCCGAGGTTTAATCATGGTTACATTATCGCCATGTTTGGTTTTTTGTCAACAGGGTTTTGGGCTGCGTTTGGGAGATTTTAGACGATTCCCGAGAGTTCCGGCAATTCTTGCCAAAAAGGGCGTCGGGTTTAGAACCCGACGCCCTATGTAATTCTGCCCCCTACCGACAAAACACAAACCGCGCAGAGGCGGAGAGAACAGCAGGGGGGAAGGGAGCCACCCGGACCTTACAGTTAGGAAGTCTGCTTCACCGTTTCAGGGTCGGTCGACGCGATGTAACACGCCAGCTTAAATTGTTTGGGAAATGTCTTATTTTCCCGGTAAATCAGCCCCCTACCGACAACAAACAAACCGCTCAGAGGCGGAAAGAACAGCAGGGGGGATGGGAGCCACCCGGACCTTACAGTTGATAAGTCTGCTTCACCGTTTCAGGGTCGGTCGACGCAAGCGTCAGCGGGAGGGTGGAAGAGGAGATTCGAACTCCCGACATTCGGAACCACAATCCGACGCTCTATCCAACTGAGCTACTTCCACCGTATTGCTCCTAAAAGGAATCAATTATTGCGTATATTATAGAGATTTCTTTTCATTCGTCAAGGGGGGACAAAAAAAGGATTTTCCCCTTCCCATAGATTGTGAATTCTGAATTCGGAAATAAAGTAAAGCGTTCTCGCAACTTGCAACAAATCTGCATATTGCCGGACGAGTTATTATTGCACAATCCTATTATAAATAAATCTTGATTTCTGTTTGACAAAATACATTAGTACTATATACCCTGTTGTATCTGTTTATTAAAAATATTTGAAAATTTTTTGTTTTTTGGGATTCTTAACGCTTTTAAATTGTCAAAGGTATGGTATAATATATACAATATAGTATATTTTGTTGAATTATAGTTTCTGTTCTTCCCCTTTAGGATATAACAGAACATATACATCATTTATTCCATATAACAGTCATGAAATATACATTCCGAAGTAATCGTTTACTGTTGACAGCCGTTGCGTTGTGTTTTGTCGCCCTGCTGACGCTTTCCGTCAACGCAGAGATTATCGAACGCGCCTACAATTCAACGGAAGAAGCCGTCGTTGGAACTGACGACACTCTGATTATCAAAGGTACCGGAAACGATAATACGTTTAGTTATAATAATTATTCTGGATCCGGCGATGTTTATTTTAACCCTGGCGGGTATTCGTATTTCACAACCGCGATCCCGGACGGCTACACCAATACAAAAA
>JAZQDP010000487.1:0-5777 GCA_045546875.1 Thermoguttaceae bacterium
AATGCAGTTCCCCCCTATTTTAAATTGTTCCACCTATATTATGGCAAATTCAAAGAAAAACTGGCTGTCCCAATTATTTGACCTGTTTCGCAGTTCCAACAAAAAGTCCGGCTATAAGTCGCAACCCCTTCGTCTGGAACAGCTGGAACAGCGCGCGATGCTTAACGTTGCGCCAGTTATGACCCTGGAATCTACGTCGTACGACATCACGTCGTACACGCCGTGGTACATTCCGCTGACGTCAACCGACGCCGACGGGGACGCTGTTTTTTATAAAGTGGAAGTTATTCAGAACTCAAACCTGACGTGCGACTTGTCCGTCGGCACCGCTTGGAAAACCGGCATGAGTTCAGCGCAAAAGCAGGCGGCTTTGGATTCCAGAAACCCCTACTGGGAACTGACCGTCAAACAAGAGGGCAACGACATTCTCAACGGCGTGGATTCAAAAATGCTCTTTGAACTCTTTGCCGACAAAGCCCCCAACACCGTTGAAAACATTCTCTTTTTGGCTGAGCAAGACATTAACTTTACCGATGGTCATACCGAAAAATTTTATGAGAATTCCGTTTTCCACCGCGTTTTTGAAGGGTTTATGTCTCAGGGCGGCGGGTACGACGTCTATGGCAATTTCCGGGGCAGTCTGGCTGACAACGTTGCCGACGAATTCCATAAAGATTTGCAAATGAACTCCCCGGGCGTGCTGGCAATGGCAAACACAGGCTATAAAGACACCGGCTCAAGCCAGTTCTTCGTTACGTCAGAACGGTGCAATTGGCTCAATTTCAAACATTCCGTCTTCGGTTTTCTGATTGACGGTCAGGAAGTTCAGGCGGAAATCAACAAACAGGGAACAAACGCCAACTCCACGCCAGACCCAAGCGTCGTTATTGTCAGCGCAGAGCAGGTTGTCAACTACACCAATTCCACGCTGACGGTTCGCGCGAACTCCGTTTCCGGAACAGGGAACTCCGCAACAATTCGCGTTACGCCGTATGATATTAACGGCATGGCTGGAACATCACAGGTTATTACGCTCAACATCAAGGCGGAACAGCAGACGCCAGTCTTCTATCCGATTGAAAGCGATTACGCATTTGTTGTTCAGGGAAACAACTATACTCAAACTTACGCTGCCGGATTTGCAACCGGTGAAAGATTGGGCTATTATTCTCAACTGTTTTACATCAAGTACGACGATGAGGGGAAAGGAACGTTTACCCTCATTCCCAACGCTGTTACCACCAACTATGATACCGGCGAAGTAACCGTTAATTGCGCTGATTTTTCAATGGGAGATTACTATTTAGCGGTTTACGCTTTGAAATATAACTCCGCTCATACAATCAGCGACGAAGACATTCTCGCGTCTCTCAACGTTCCAATCGTTATCGGGCCAGAGTCGGTTCCCGCCCCGACCAGCGTTGGGCTTGCCGTTTCAGACGACACCGGCGTTATTGGGGACGGCTACACATCTGTTAATTCCGGGACTAAATTTACCGTCGAAGGCGCAAGCTCTCAATGGGAAACCGAGGTTTATGCGGGGCAGTATTATCTTGGTTCCGGGGTTGCCGCTGAAGGGACAACAACCGTTGACGTTGCCAGCCAGCAATACGATTCAACAACTCAAACGTATTCGCCGCTTTACTTCGGCTACGGTTCCTTTGACATTGTGGCGGTGAATTCATGGTATTGTCCGTATTGGGACAATGCCCAACAGAAATGGGCTTGGGCAAGCAAATCCAGCGCCCCCACTTCGGTATTTGAACTTAATACGGTTTTGGATACGCCCGATAATCTGAACGCCTCCGCGATTGCGGCAACGTCGTTTAACGTGAGTTGGTCTGCGGTTGAAAATGCGGACAGCTACTATCTGGAATTCCGCAAAAAAGGCGCGGAAAACTGGACCGGCGGGCTTTGGCAGGATGAAAGCACGCCAACGTCTTGCTCAATGACAGACCTTGCCCCTAACACCGTGTACGAAGTTCGCGTTAGCGCCTATTTATCCACTAACGAAGCGTCTTTGTCGCTGCCGTCAGGCGTTATCGAAGTACAAACGTTAGACAAATTAGACGCGCCAGGCAATTTGTGGGCTGAAATTAACGGCTCTACGATTACCGCTGCGTGGAATCCTGTCGAAAATGCGGCTGGTTATCAGGCGTATTACCGTCCTGTGGGAGAAGAGCAGTGGACGACTGTTGAGGAAATCCTTACTCAACCGTCGGTTGAAATAGCGCTTGACAGCGCGCCGGAAGGTTTGTACGAGGTTGCCGTTGTCGCGCTTGCCGCTGAAGGTTCCAATACAGAATCCTCTGACGGCGCTGTTACCTTAACGACAGCCAATAATTTACAGTTCCTTTCCGCTTCAATGACAACCTGGAAAGATCGTCAAACCGGAGAGGCGGCAACAAACGTCAACGAATGGCAGCCGCTTAACCTTCAAGTTACAACGCCTGCCGAATTCGCCGACAAAGAGGGATTAAAGCTCGTTTTCCAGTACGACATCACGCTCTTTGTTCCAGACTGGGCAAATTCGGAATTCTCCGAAGTCGTTGAATTCTCGTATAACGACGTCCTGGTTGACGATTCAACAACGATTCGCGAGGTAACGCTTATCATGGCGGTACTGGATCAATCGAAACTTCAGGACGGTTTAGTTGCCAACATCAAGATGGTTCCCGCCAGTCCCGCTGTTTTCGCGGATCAGGCAGGCGTTAAGCTGACAGACGAAAAGCGCGATATGACCGTTACCGTTTTTGCTGACGATGCGAAAACCGCAGCTGAAGCGACAACGTTAAATGCGGAAGTCTGGGCTGTTCCGTACGACCTTGACGATTCCGGCGCCGTCGATGCGCAGGACTTTGTCCTCTTCGCAACGTATTACGGCTACAACGTCAACCCGGCTGACAAAAATATGACGTATTATTGCGACTTTAACAAGTCTGGCGCTGTTGACTCGCAGGACTTTGTTCTCTTCGCAACGTATTACGGCATGTCATACGCCAAAGACGGCAGTTCGATTGCGTTTGCGACGCAGGATAACGCCGTCAATTCCAGCCCCGCGCAGCAGGCGTTGTTGGAAGCTGTTGAACAGGAACCGATTATCGCCCAAAGCTACGATCTGAAACCTGCCAGCGCTGTCCTGATCGAAGACAAACCCGTCGCGTCTTTTGCCGCGCCGGCGCCAGCGTTGTTTGGCTATGCGGAAATAAATCACAATAATGTCATACAAGTTCCCGGCATCGGCAATCCCCTTGACGAAGCGGAAAATAACGGTTCCCGCGCCCAGTCAAGCGACAACGCCGAGCTGGAATCCGCTCAACTGCTCAGCCCTGCCGCGCCTGCGACAGAGGCGTCCGTCAATTCGGATCCGTTAAGCTCGAAAAACGTTGACCTCTTTTTCGATCTGGAACTGTTCACCGATGAGGATTATTCCGATTCTGAGGAGGAACCGGGCGAAGTTTCTTTGCCCAGTTTACCCAACTAGAACAGTTTTACTGATCGATACAATGCGAATCATCCTAAGCTTTTTTTTAAAAAGAATTTCTAAAATTATCTTCATTTTTTTTCTATGTAACCTAGAATTCATTCAGAAACGTGAAGGAAACATTTAGCGAATAAATGATTTCCTTCCTTTATTCGGAATGTGTTATTTCTATTGAGATAATGGGATTTACCGTTTGTACCAACTGCAACGACAAATTCCAGCTCAGTTTCACCATAAATTTAAAAGTTAAGAATCAATAGATTTCCAGACTTTGCAATTTACATCTGGTAATTTTGAGATCTTAACTCAACATAGAATAAAACGCCATGACTCGCAGCATCCCATCAATTCTTGTTTTGACGTTAATGAGCTTTACGATCAGCTATGGATTGGTTCGTTTTCCAGAAGCCGGCATTTTAGACAACTCCGGATCAGTCGCCGCTCAGAGTCCGACGCTTGCCGCGGACCAGAACCCGGCTCCTGCTCAAAAGGTTGTTGCCTGGAAGCCGACAGAGAACGGCGAGGCGCCCGCTGTCAATCAAAGCGAGGAACCGTCGGTTTTGTCTCAGCCGCAGGTTGAAACCGAGAGCCTGTTTATTCCTCAAACGCCGGCTCCCATAACCGACGAATCTTCTGCTCCGCAAACGGAACCCCAGGAATCGAACGCGACGCACAGCGCCCCATCGGAAGATGGAAACGCCGAGGCTGCCGACCCTTTTGCGGCGTCTGACAACCAGAACGCTGGAGATCAGGAAACCAACCAAACCGTCAATGCCGAAAACAACGAAACAACGAATACGGAACAAGCGCAAGACGAATCCACCTCAGCTCAAACCGACAGTTCGTCTGACGATGTTGCAGGCAATTCCCAGTTGGATCAGATCAAGTCGAACGTAATTCCTCCGGTTGACAACTGCGTTCAAGAGGAACGAATGCCCATCAAAACCGACGAACCTCCGATGCCGGAAGTCGATTCCATTGACCCTGACCTCCCGTTAATCGTGGTAGGAGAAGGCGATACTCAAGTTCCTGCCATCGACGATGGAATGGAAGCGCCCGCGCCAATCGTTGAACCGGAACAGACAACGGACGAGTACTGGGACAAGGTTCTCAATTCAGATCCGCCCGCTCAAAACGCCGATTCCAAAGAGCCAAAAACGACCGCTTCGGATTCCACCTCGCAAGACGAACCTGTTCAGGGAGGCACGTTAAACACGCTCGCACCGAGTCCAATCATATCCGACCCGAACGCTCGAGAAATTCCGCCCTCCATTCGTCAGAAGCCGGGAAACGCGAACAGCGAAATCTCGCAGCCGACCTACGAAAAATCGGAACGGAAATCGTCAAACCCGTCGGATACCGACACGCTTCCCATTGAAACCTTCTCTCTGGAAACGCAGCAGGTTAGCTACACGGTTCAAGAAAACGTCCAACATACCGACGTCAGCCAGCCGGTCGATTCGCTCGGGTTCGACATCCCGCCTACGGGACCGATTGTTACCAGGCGCCTGCCCTCCATTCAGAACGCTATCGATCCTATTTACAACAACGTCCAAATGAATCGGTTTGCTCTGTAAAACAGGGAAAGATGGAAACAAAGAATTCCTTTTGACAACTTTGAGAAAATATAACGAAAACGGTTGTATCGGTTATTTCTGTTGTAACGATTAACCCAAAAGATAATTACTGAAAATACGGTTTTATAAAGTTCCTGTATCTTGACGAATTTTCATTTTCAGACGATAATATTTGAAGCCTGAAAATTTATAAATCAAGGGTAGACTTCTGGCAATTATTAATTGACCAACTGAATTCAAGATGGAAAACTCTCAAACCAAAAAGAAACAAACATATCGCGTCGTATCCTGTTCGGCAGACGGGACGTATATAATTCGTGATTTTGACGGTCCGGAAGAAATATCCAAACGACATCTTCAGATCGGAATTGACGATTGCAGTCTGGACTTGGAAATCCGCGGTCTGCCGGTTTTCCAGGGGCTTATCGGACCGTTGCCGGAAGAAGATAAAGAAGGCAAAATATTCCGGTACGAAACCCCGGAAGTCTTTGAAGCTATCACGAAAAAGCTGTACGAATCGCAACCAAAGCGGAAACACACAAAATAATTTCTCACTCTGCCATTTAATTTCAAACCGCGCATACTCCCCCCTGTGTTTATGGGAACATATAACATAGGGGGGATAATTTTACTGAAACGACTTGAGTTTTCCGAAATAAAGCCTCTAGCTGCCAGCTTCTAGCTATTAGCTTGATAAACCTGATTCGTGCGTTATC
>JAZQDP010000488.1:0-4181 GCA_045546875.1 Thermoguttaceae bacterium
TATACGCCACCGGGAGGACGCGAACGATGGTCTCACACCGGCGGACACGAACTCTACTGCGCCGGGCACATGTACGAAGCCGCGGTCGCTCATTATATTGCCACCGGAAAGCGCAATTTCCTGGACGTTGCGATTAAAAACGCCGATCTGATTTGCGACACGTTCGGCGTCGGCAAAAAGCAGAACTGGCCGCCGGGACATCAGGAAATCGAAATCGGTCTGGTCAAGCTGTATCGTCTTACCGGCGATAAAAAGTACCTCGATCAGGCAAAGTATTTCCTTGACATCCGCGGACGTTCTGAAGGGCGTACGTTCCCGATTTACGGTAACTACAATCAGGATCATCAGCCCGTTGTAGAGCAGACCGAAGCTATCGGGCACGCCGTTCGCGCTGCGTACATGTATTCCGGAATGGCTGACGTTGCTGCCATGACGGGCGACGAATCCTACGTCAAGGCGATTAACGCCATTTGGAACAACGTTGTCGGATCCAAACTGTATGTAACAGGCGGAATCGGCTCCACCCATCGCGGGGAAGCGTTTGAAGGCAGTTACATCATGCCCAACGACACCGCTTATTGCGAAACCTGCGCCAATATCGCCAACGTCTACTGGAACTACCGCATGTTCCTCTGGACGGGCGAAAGCAAATACATGGACGTTCTGGAACGCTCGCTTTACAACAGCGTTCTGTCTGGAATCAACCTCGCCGGCGATCATTACTTCTATCCCAACGTTCTGGACGACCCCAAGGGACGCGAACGTTCCGCCTGGTTCGGCTGCTCCTGCTGCCCGAGCAACCTGTCTCGATTCCTGCCCTCCATGCCAGGATACATGTACGCCGTTCGCGGGAATTGCGCCTATATCAACCTCTACGCCCAGTCGGAAGCGACTCTTTCCGGCGTTACCGTAGACGGCAAAACCGCAGACGTCAAACTGAAAGTCGAAACGAACTATCCGTGGGACGGCGCTGTTAAAGTAACAGTTTTGACCGACGGCGAGTTCACCGTCAAGGCTCGTATTCCCGGCTGGTCTGTCGGAGAAGCCGTTCCGGAAGTAGACGGAAACCATCTGCACTCGTTTATCAATTTCGACAAATCCCAGCAGCCAACCTGCGAAGCGGACGGCAAAGACGTCAAACAGGAAACCGGCTATTTCGTTCTTAACGGAACGTGGAAATCGGGCGACTCGTTTACAATCAACTTCCCAATGCAGACGCTCAAGGTTGTAACAGACGAACGCGTCAAGGCAGACGTTGGTTTGGCGTGCATTCAGCGCGGTCCGCTGGTGTACTGCGTTGAAGCTCAGGACTGCGTTGTAAAAGACACCGGCAAAGCGCCGAAAAATCTTCACGCTATTATTCTGGCAGACGACGCCAAACTGACGCCGGAATTCAACGCGGACCTGCTCAACGGCGTTATGACAATCAAGGGAACGCTTCCCGAAGCGATTCGAGACATTGACGGAAACGTAACGTTCCGCGACGTCGACGTCTGTGCGATTCCGTATTATTCCTGGGCAAACCGCGGACTCAGCCCGATGGCGGTCTACTTCCCACGAACGGTTGACGCTGCAACGCCTGTCGCCCCGCCGACGATTGCGTCTGAAGCCAAGGCGACCGCATCGTTTGTCAATCGACAGCCCGCCGGTCCGGTCGAACTGGTTCAGGACGGCATTATTCCAAAGGACAACAAAGACAACGAATGCCCGCGCTGGCACTGGTGGTCGAAAGACGGAACGAAGGGCAAACCGCAGTGGATTGCTTACGAGTTCAAACAGCCGACGACGGTAAAGAAGGTTTCCGTCTACTGGTTTGACGACACCGGCATCGGCGAATGCCGCGTCCCGAAATCCTGGAAACTGCTCTATAAGACGGAATCCGGCGACTGGAAAGAAGTCCCGAACCCGTCCGGCTACGACTGCAAGACCTGGGACTGGAGCGTTACGACGTTCGATCCTGTTACAACAACCGGTTTGAAAATCGAGATTGAATCCCAGCCGAACTTCGCTGGCGGCATTCACGAATGGACCGTTGAATAATTAGCAATTTTCAATTAGCAATTAGCAATTGCGCAAGCGCTCCCCTCGAGAATGTCGCTTGCGTCGGGCAGTGCGGCGGCTTGCCGCCGCCTTGTCCAGCGCCCCGCGAAAAACATTGGCGAGCCGGGGCGCGTTAGCCCCCGGTAAAATACCAATTAGCAACCGGGAATTTCTGGGACTTTCTGAGAACTGCTGGGAGATATTTCCCAGCAGCTCCCAGAATCCTCCCAGAGTTCTCCCAGCTCCCTCCCAGTCTGTTTCATTCATTTTTATATCATTCCCTCCCATGAAAAATTCCTTATTTTTGAGACTGTTTTCCCTCGTTCTGGTTTGCTGCTTTGTATCGCTCTCCTACGCTCAGGAACCCGCCGCTCCTGCCGCCGATCAACCCGCGAAAATTCGCGTAGCAATGTACTTCGACGAGGGCGTTGGGTCACAGAGCAAAAAGAATCTACCACCGGTGTTTGATGCCGACTCCAGATTTGAATTGACAAAAGTCTACGGTAAGCAGATTCGCGACGGCATATTAGACAATTTTGATATTTTTCTTCTACCTGGGGGAATGGCTCCTGAAGAAGCCGAATCCATGCAACCGGAAGGCGTTAAGAAGCTCAAGGAATTTGTCAAATCCGGAAAATGCTACATCGGCATTTGTGCTGGCGCGTATTTTCCAATCGAACAGCGTATGATGGATAACGTTCAGCTCAAAACTAGGAATTGGATGCGTGGCGGCGTGTACTTAAAAATAGAACCCACAGAGTTGGGCGTAAAGATTTTTGGCGAAAAGTTTCGGGGATTACAAACATGCCGATATAATAATGGACCGATTACCTACATTAACGTCAATCCGCTCTTAGCGTCGGTTCAAAATTTATGCTGGTTTCGGTCTGAGATAGCCAGTTCAGGTGCAGCGCCGGGAAATCAAATCAATTCGCCTGCTATTCTATTAACGACCTACGGAAAAGGAACGATTATTACCATCAGTCCGCACCCAGAAACAACGCCGGAACTGTACGGAATTGTACTCGGTTGTTTGCACCATTTAGCGGATAATATCCTTTACGGTCAGCCGGAAATGAGCGTTATTCGTACGGGAAAAACACCCTCGGAAGAAAACTTGGCTGTTCGACAAAAGATTTTGAACTATATGCGTTCCATGGCAGAAATTGAATGGATGCCGTCTGAAGACCTACAGTGGTGGGCAGATAAAGAAAGAGTCCTATATAAAAAGGGCGAAACGTATAAAGGAATTCCGTATTCTCGAGAATGGCAATGGTCTAATCTGGAAGATTTCAAGACGTATCTTGAAGAACGAGACGGAAAGCTTGTTTACACGGGTCCGACAGAATATTACGATTACAAGGGCAATGCTTGTGCGGCATCCTGTTCGTTCTCTTGGCGAACGGTTTGTCCGGACATGCCGATTTTGAAGACGATCAACTTGGAACCGGGGAAAATCTACATTTCTTCAAGCGTTGACGGCAAAACGCGTCAGGCGTTTTTGAAAGTTGGCGAGTACAAAATGACGAAGTACGACGATTCTAAAACAGTCGTCAAGGATAACGGAAAAGAAGCGATGTTTGCCTGTTACGCTCAGCTTTTGCCCGGCGATGGACTTGTAAAACGCCCAGACGGACACGCGATGATGGTTATGTCCGTCAATGCTGAAAATCAAACTGTCAACATTATTGACCATTATGGAGTGGAAAAAGACAAAAAAGAACTGGTTAATAAGAACCAATCATGGCACGTTGACCAGCAGTATACGTTTGAACGGTTGTTCGAAGAAGGATACCTTCCCATCAGTCCGTTTTTCCTAAATGAATAACAAGAGGCGCAAGAGTACAACGTTTTGCTGGTTTACGGGATCGCGGGCGTTTCGCTCGCCTTACAATTATTTTTTTGTTGCGGCGGGTGCGTAACCGCACGGGCAGGAGGATAACGTTTCTGGGGAGCGAGCGCGAGCCGCGCTGGCGGAGAGGACAAGGTTTTGTCTCCGAAAAAGTATTTTTGGCGCTACCCACGTCCAATCAGGAACCGACCTTGTCGGACGCTGCGATCCCGTAATGGCGAGTAATACTCGCCCCCCGGAGACTGCCTCCCTGTTTCCTACCCCCTATTTCCTACTCCCTATCCCCTAT
>JAZQDP010000489.1:0-22951 GCA_045546875.1 Thermoguttaceae bacterium
AAAAGACAAAGACGGATGGACGATTTTACATCTTGCAGTTCTGTTCGGAGATCTGAAACTGACTCAATGGCTTGTAGAACGCGGCGCCGACGTCAACGCAAAAGACGAAGAAGGAAAGACGCCCCTGGATTTCGCTCAAGAAAATGGTCATCAGGAAATCGTTAAATGGCTCAAAGAACGGGGAAATGGAGACAGTAGGCAATAGGCAGTAGAACAATGGAAGGCGGTAATGCAGTTCGCGAAGCGAACGGAATTACGCTTAGGCGAGCCACGGGTGTAAACCCGTGGGTATGAGCGAAGCGAACGCGAACAAAACCGCCGCGAAGTGTGCATACCAAATCGACGAAGCCGAAAACGTCCTCTGGATGTAGCCCGGCTTCGGACTACCTTGCTGGTATAACGGATAAACTCTGTTGAGTCCGGCTCGCGGCAGTCCCCTGCCGCCAAACCCTTCTCTGCCCCTCTATTCCCCGCAGACGCAGCCAGCTTGCGTAACAGATATTCGATTCTGTTCCTGTGTAAATGATACAAAAATTTACACAGAAATGAAGCCATCGAAGTATCTTAATAGCCTTTTAGGCAGCCATATCTTGTCCGTTATCTGATTCTGGGAATTTGTAAATATCAGGAATTTGCTGATCTAATTGATAAAGTTCTTCAGCCTTGTCTTTGAGAAACTGAACAACATGGGGATCAAGTGTATCGATACTGAAATGGCGATTCCCTTCAGGTTTTGAACAATCCCAATATGAAAAATGTACATTTGGATCTGACGAACTTTGAGCCAAACCAATCAGATTCATAGCGTACACGATTTTTTTCTTGGAATAAGATGTTTTACTCATATTCAAATGAATTAAGTGTTTTTGACCATTCAGAAACAAATGTATCGTCGGACGTATTCTAATTGTTACATGTTTGGTAATATCATAACAGAATGACTTTGTTTTCTTGGAACGCTCTGTAGAGTTATCTGTCTGAACAAAGTCAAAACTCTCATAAATTTGCTTCAAGATATTAATTTTCTCTTGACAATCAGGATGTCGTGCTAAAAATTTGTCAAAAGAGTGCCAGTCAAAATCAATGGTATCAGCCAAGAAAGCATATACCTTTTTGTAAAGAGCAAGATATTTATTCCCATGGCAAGAAGACTCGGAATAATGCATCATCTGAACAAATTGTTCTTTTGCAAGTAAATCCTTTTTTATGCAAAAGCTTATAAAATCTTTTTGACTTATTATCATAATTCCTTCCTATGAGTCAAAAATGATACATAACAGTTACACATTGCAACTTTCACCAAACTATCTATACGCAAAAGCCATGCCAATTGTAAAAGTTGTTATAATCTTTATAATTGCGCCATAATGACAGTTATACTTATTTTTAATGTTATCTATGTTATTCATCTTTTTTATTTTACTGTTTGCTCGTGTCAGAATGGCAGGAATTACTTGGTTTTGTTTGTTAATTTGATGTAACGAAATGAATATAAAGGTTATTGAATATTACTCCATATTTAGTCCCAAACTATAGATAATAGAGCTATCAGAAATCCGTATCAGAACCATAACTAATAATGGTTTCATCTCGTCTACCAGTTTTTGGGGGAAATATCGTAACGTTAGAAAATACTCCATCAACGTAATTAAGAAAATTTCGATTAGAATATGCCAAACTATAAAACATAGAAGATATGTTTCAAAAAAACTTCAAAGTATCGTATATATGGATAATATGTAGGTACTTGAATTATTTAGAAAATATGTTACTATTAATTAAAGATAAATAACATCTAAAATGTTTACCACCTAACACTATCAAATAAAAAACTAACTATGGAATCTTTACCAATTAAGTTAACGGAATATTTTTCTACTCAGAATAGACAATACTTGATTCCTTTATTTCAACGTCCTTACGTCTGGAAAAAGGACAAATGGGAAATCTTATGGAATGATATAATGAGTTACTATGGCAGTGAGGAAAAAATTGAAAACTCATCTCCTCATTTTATGGGAGCGGTTGTCTCAATTCCTGTTAAAACAATTCCTGTAGGAGTTAATAAGTTTTTAATCATTGATGGACAACAACGACTGACAACTATTTCAATTCTATTGTGCGCTATTAGGGACGTAGTATCCGAAGAAAAGAGTGCCGAAATTCAATTCCTCCTTGAGAATCATTTTAAAAAAGATACTGCAGATTATTTAAAACTAGTACCGACTCAAGGTGATAGAGATGTATATTTTAAACTTATTTCTAAAAATATTGACGAATTAAAAGGATCTACACATAGACTGTTTGAATGTTATAAATTCTTTAAAAGTAAGCTTCAAACCTCAGATGACGAATACGGGAAAATTGACCCAAAGAAAATATCTACAATTCTAAACACTCTTTTTCAAGTTGTTATGATTAATCTTACTGATACAGATGATCCTTATTTGATTTTTGAAAGTTTGAATTTTAAAGGCGAAAAACTTTCACAAACAGATTTAATTCGAAACTTGATTTTAATGAAGTTTCAGCACTCTGCATATGAAGGCGGCAAACAACAAGAAATTTACAACAATTTTTGGTTGCCTCTCGAAAATTTGTTAGGTGAACATTTAGAAGATTTCTTTTTCGATTATGTTAGAATGCGAAATGCATCAGCTTCTTCAACTACTCGTGTTTATAGCGACATGAAGAAAATTCTGAACAGTTCATCAAATATTGACGAAATACTTAATGACATATGGAATAATGCTCAGCTTTATTATTCTTTTTTGGATTCCAGTCTTGAGAGTAATTCTAAAATCCAAAATGCGCTTAAAGTATTAAATCGAACTAAAAGTCATGTTATTTATTCGCTATTGTTGAAAATAGCATCTTGTCGCGGAAATGGAATTGATGATAACACATATTTACGCTGTTTGAATATACTCAATTCCTTTATTATCAGACGTGCTATCTGCCGTTGGCAGACATATGTTGTCAATTCAATGGTCATTAATCTTTTAAGCGCTTTTCCAGATGATGTAAGCACATTGGATGAATGGTTAACCAAAGAATTGCTGGCCAAAAAAAGAATTTCGCGCTGGCCAAATGACGAAGATTTTAAACAGGAAATTATCACGAAGGACAATGCGGCTAAAGAAATTCAAATTCTATTTTTAGAAGAAATTGAAAAATACTTAGCTGGAAAAGAAGTTATTGATTTGTCTCATGGTATTTCTTTAGAGCATATCATGCCACAAACGCTTTCAGCAGAATGGCAACATGATTTAGGTAGTGATTATAGAAATATTCATTCTACGTATCTTTCTAATTTAGGAAACTTGACTTTAACAGGGTATAATTCCGAATATAGTAACTATCCATTTGCCAAAAAGAAAAGCATGGAGAATGGATATAGTAATTCTGGAATTCGAATGAATCAAGAGATTGCTAAAAATTCTCATTGGGGTAAAAATGAAATTATAGCTCGTGCTCAAGCTTTAGCTGAAATAGCTGTTCAGATTTGGGAATATCCTAATGATATGGATCCTACAACTTATTTATCATTAAACGATTCCTGGACTTATCAAAAAGTCCATACTTTAGTTATTGATAACAACAGTTATTCCGTCTCATCATGGAAAGAAGTTGCTCAGAATATATTTGAATATATTAAAGCAACTAGATTTGAAAAGGATCCTGAACACTGTTTAGAACTTATCAAAGATGGTAAATTACCATCTATTGATACTCAATTTCAGTTACAAAATATTGCAGAATCTGCAAATCAGATTCAAAGTAAAATTAAACATTGGCTTAATGTTTTAGATATTGATGAATCATTATTTAAATTTGGTGTTTGAACTGAAATAGCTCTACATACTAATATTTAATCAACATTTTTTCGTAAAGTTCATATTCTAATAAGCGGCAGGGGACTGCCGCGTGCCGGTTGTACAGGCGGGCTTTCCACGTTCTGGAGATTTTTGGATGCTTCCGCGTTCCTTGACGGCTTTCGCCGTCAAGTTGTAGCCCGGGGACGGGCTACATCCAGAGGAGTTTTTCGGCTGCGTCATTTTGGTAAACACGCATCCAACGTTTCGGTTCGCCGTTGGCGAACTGCGTAATTCCGTACGCTTCGCGAACTCCATTACCGCCTTCCATTTCTTCGCGTTCTTTGCGGCTTAAAAATCTTCGGCGGCTGATACAGCCGCGATCCAGCTGGTCGGGCGGGCAATTCTGCGAAAGAGATTTTTGGAGGCTGCCGCCGCAAAGCGTTCAATGGGAGCGGTTGTTCTGCGAAAATGTCTTTTCGAGTACCAGCAAGGCGCCCGAGACAGGCGCCATCCAAGGGAGGTTTTCGGCTGGCGTCATTTGGGTAAACACGCCTCCAAAGTTTTGGTTCGCCGTTGGCGAACTGCGTAATTCCGTTCGCTCCGCGAACTCCATTACCGCCTTCCATTTTTCATGCGCCCCAAATTTGATTACTACGCCCCAAATTCTTAATTCGCCCACTCCCTCCCCTTGTAAAAAGGCGATTTTCTGGAATAATATATAAAAGTTGCGAGAAGCGAGTTGCGAGTTGCGAGAAATTGTTGTGGGGCTTGCGTTAACTCCTCACTCCTCCCTCATAACTCCTAACTAACACCACCATAAATAGTTCACTTTAACTAATTCACTTAAATGCTCTGGGAAATTACCATTACTCCGAAAAAGTCGTTTGCTGACACGCAAGCGGAAGAAGTCAAAGCGGATATTGCTGCTGTAGGTCTTAATATACAAACCAACGTCGTTGCCGCGCGCGGTTTTCTGGTTGAAGGAGACGTTTCCCCGGAACAGATTCAGCGCATTGCCGCCAACCTCATCGTTGACGCGGTTGTCGAAGACGGCGTCATTTCCAACCTGACCGACGAGACGTCAAAAACGGATCCCGCTGTGGCAAGCTGGAAGTCCTTGTACGTCCTGCCCAAGCCCGGCGTGATGGACCCGGTCGCGCAAAGCGCTCTGAAAGCAATCAACGACGATTTCAAAATTCCCGCCAAAGCCGTCAGAACGTTCAAAAAATTCTGGTTTGACAACGCGACAGACGACCAGCTCAAAACGCTGGCGGAAAAAGTTCTGGCAAACGATTCCGTCGAGCAGACGATTTTCGGCGCTCTGCCGTTCAAAACGCTGGACGTCGGCAGCCCGTACCAGTTCAAACTGGTTACCGTTCCGATTCGAACCATGTCTGACGAAGAGCTTGCAACGCTGTCGAAAAAGGGTCAGCTGTTCCTCTCCCTGACGGAAATGCAGACCATCAAAGCGTTCTTCGAAGAACAGAAACGCGACCCGACCGACGTCGAGCTGGAAACGATTGCTCAAACGTGGTCTGAACACTGCTCGCACAAGACGCTGGCAGGTCGAATTCATTACAAAGACGAAAAGGTCGAACGGACGTTTGACAACATGCTCAAAGAGACGATTTTCGAGTCTACGGTGAAAATTCGCGAATATTTGGGCGACAACGACTGGTGCGTTTCCGTCTTCAAAGACAACGCCGGCGTGGTCAAGTTTGACGACCAGTACAACATCTGCTTTAAGGTAGAGACGCACAACCACCCGTCGGCTCTGGAACCCTACGGCGGCGCCAACACCGGCTTGGGCGGCGTTATTCGAGACCCGATGGGCACCGGCATGGGCGCCAAACCCGTCTGCTCAACCGACGTCTTCTGTTTCGCACCGCCGGAGACGCCTCTGGAAGACATTCCCGAAGGCGTTCTTCATCCCAAACGCGTTATTCGCGGCGTCGTTTCCGGCGTTCGCGATTACGGCAACCGAATGGGAATTCCGACCGTCAACGGAGCCGTCTATTTTGACAAACGATACCTCGGCAACCCGCTGGTTTACGCCGGCAACGTCGGTTTGATTCCCGTCAACGGCTCGTTCAAACAGCCCATGCCCAATGATTTGATTATCGCCGTCGGCGGACGCACCGGGCGTGACGGCATTCACGGCGCGACGTTCTCCTCGGCTGAACTGACGCACGAATCCGAAACCCTCTCCGGCGGCGCAGTTCAAATTGGAAACGCCGTTACAGAAAAGATGGTACTGGACGTCATGCTTGAAGCCCGTGACAGAGGCTTGTACAACGCTGTTACAGACTGCGGCGCCGGCGGGTTCTCCTCTGCCGTTGGCGAAATGGGCGAGGAAATCGGCGCGACCGTCGATCTCAACGCCATTCCCGTCAAGTACGAAGGGCTTTCCTATACGGAAATGTGGATTTCCGAAGCGCAGGAACGCATGGTTTTCGCCGTTCCGGAAGACAAATGGCCTGAAATGAAAGCGCTGTGCGAATCGGAAGACGTCGAAGCGGTTTGTCTGGGCCGCTTTGAACCGACCGGCAGACTGACGCTGAAGTACAACGATACCATCGTCTGCGATTTGCCGATGGAATTCATGCACGACGGCCGCCCGCCGGTAATCCGCGAAGCGACGTATACGCCAGCGCCGGAATCCGAAACCCTTTCCGGAGAGCCGAAGTTCGACCTGCTCGAATCCCTTAAAGCGATTCTTTCCAGCTACAACGTCGCCTCAAAACAATGGGTTGTTCGTCAGTACGACCACGAAGTTCAGGGCGGTTCGGTTATCAAGCCGCTGGTTGGCGTCAACGACGACGGTCCCGGCGACGCCGCCGTTGTCAGACCGCGTCAGGAAACCATGCAGGGCGTTGTCATGTCCTGCGGCATGAACCCGTATTACGGCGACCTCGATCCGAAATGGATGGCGGCGTCCGCCATTGACGAAGCGATTCGCAACGCTGTCGCCGTCGGCGCTGACCCGGATAAAATCGCCATTCTTGACAACTTCTGCTGGGGCAACACCGACCGACCGGAAACGCTCGGTTCGCTGGTTCGCGCCGCGCTGGCTTGTCACGACATGGCGTTGGAATTGGGAACGCCGTTCGTCTCCGGGAAAGACTCGCTCAACAACGAGTTCCGTCCCGCCGGTCAGGAACCGATTTCCATTCCGCCGTCTTTGCTCATTTCCGCCATGGGACAGGTCAAAGACGTTCGCAAGTGCGTTACAATGGACTTGAAAACGCCGGGTAACGTTGTTATGCTGGCTGGCTGGACGAACAACGAGCTGGGCGGAAGCCATTACAATCTGGTTAACGGCTTAACCGGCGGACGCGTTCCGAAGGTGGACGTCAACGAAGCCGGTCTGATCTTCCACGCAGTTCACGCCGCCATTGACGCCGGGCTTGTTCGCGCTTGTCACGACCTATCCGAAGGCGGTCTGGCTGTCGCCGCTGCGGAAATGGCGTTTGCCGGCGGCTGGGGCGTTGACCTCGACATTGACGTCCTGGCTTGCGAAGCCGCCATTCTGGAAAACGCGACCGCGAAACTGTTCAGCGAATCCAATACGCGATTCCTGCTGGAAGTCGCCCCGGAAAACGTCGAGAAAGTTCAGGCGATTTTCGGCGATATGCCCTGCGACCCGATTGGCGTCGTTACAGAAGACAAGACCATGACCGTCTCCGCCGGCGACGTAGAACTGTTCAGCGAATCGATCGACGTCCTCAAAGACGCCTGGATTAAACCGCTGGACTTCTGAGTTAATTAGTGAACAATTAGCAATTACGCAAGCGTAACACATTCGAAGAGCGAGAGGGAAGCGACAGCGGAACTCTCGCTCTTATTTTACCGATAGATAGCCTTCGTTGAACTCGAACGCAAGCGGGTTCCAAAGCGACAGGGACTTGTTTACAGCGTTGCCAAAACGTCAAAGAATTTGGGGAACGTTTTAGAGGTGCATTCCGGATTTTGAATGTCAACGCCCGGAATTCTCAATCCTGCCAACGCAAAACTCATTGCCATGCGATGGTCGTTGTACGTTTCAATAACAGCAGGCAAATATTGGTCAACAGGAAGCGGATATATTTTCAGACCGTCAGGATATTCTTCCACTTTCGCTCCCAGTTTTTTCAGTTCTGAACATACGGCTGCAATACGGTCAGTTTCTTTAACTCTCATATTGGCAACGTTGACAATCGTCGTGGGTGAATCAGCAAACAAGGCTGTAACGGCTAACGTTTGGGCAGTGTCGCTGATATGGTGCATATCAACAGTTACGCCGTGCAACTGCCCGTCATTTTGCACAACAATAGAGTTGTTTTCTTCCCAAACTTTACAGCCCATTTTTTCAAGGCAATCCACAAACCGAACGTCTCCCTGTAAAGCGGCATGAGTCAATCCATTCACACGAATCCTCCCGCCGACAATAGCCGCCGCTGCAAAGAAATAACTTGCTGCAGACGCATCCGGTTCAATCGAATAATTTGTTGAACGGTACGTTTGACCGGCGGGAATAACAAACCTGTGTTCTGACGGGGTTTGCACTGTCACGCCAAACGCGTTCATAACAGCCGCAGTCATATCAACGTATGGACGAGAAACGAGATCGCCAACGACTTCAATCTCAGTCTGTTGTTGTCCTGCAGACGCCATAAGCAAGGCGGAAAGGAACTGACTGGAAATATTACCCGCGACAGACGTTTTCCCTCCGTATTTTGAACCATGAACCCGAATCGGAGGGTACGACTCGTTTTGCAGATATTCGATTTGAACTCCCCATTGTCGCAAGGCGTCAACCAAGTCTCCAATCGGGCGCTGGCGCATCCGTTCAACGCCGTCCAGTACAAAAGAACCGTTTGAATGGATTGCCGCTGCGGCAAGAAAGCGAATGCTTGTTCCGCTGTTGCCTAAAAACAGTTCCGCTTCTGTTGTTGGGAAAAATCCGCCGCAGCCGTGCACGACCGCTTTACACGCCAACGCATCGTGTTCAATTTCAACACCCATGAGTTTAAGCGCGTCACGCATATACTTTGTATCGTCGCTGTCTAAAACGCCAGTTAAAGTTGACGTTCCCTGAGCTAACGCGGCTATGGCAAACGCTCTATTGGTAATGCTTTTTGACCCCGGCGGAGTTACGGAACTGTCAAGACGATGAGAAATGGGAGTTATAAGCATGATAGTAAAATTGATGGTTTGGGGTTGGGGTTGTCAATTTATTTCATTCGCCAAATTTGGCTTAAAGGGAAATCAATCTTTGAGCGGATCTGTTCCAGAAAACGCTTTGCATCTTGAGGATAACCGGCTGTCGGCGCCAAGTTCTCAACTTTACAGCGCCAGTACTGGTTGAACTGGTTCATAAACAGCTCTCGCAAGTATTTACAGGCAATTGACGCCAACGCCGCGGGAACGGAATTATCGCTTTTTGCCTGAAAATGTATTGTACGCTCATACCCTTGCCATGTAAAGCGGTATGAACTGATGCGTTCGGACTGTTCCAGAATTTCAACGAAATCCTGACGGAAATCGTCTTCTTTTTTTATTGTTTCGTCAACTTCTTTGTCGGAGTTGTCATTGTCAAAAAGAGAGAGTTGCTGCGCTCGACAATCGCTCTGACAGGATTCCGACACGTTGTCATTCGATTTATTGCCTTTGCTATTGTTAAAACATTCGTTTAACAAATCAGCATAGAAATTTCGTCCGCCATGTTTATCGCACCAAACCACCGTTTCTCCATGACATGACTGTAACGCTGTTTTAAGCAGATTCAAAGTTGTTTTGGAAAGCAGAGTTGATTTGTTTCCCAATGCAGCACATTCGCGATTAAATCGAGCCGGAAAAACAACGTCTGAACGCAAGTCAGTCAAATGAACGTCTGAATCGTTTTGAATCCGCTGAAAAGCCTCGGTTGTATCATCCAAATACAACTTGTCAGCGTCCAATGGGAGCGGAACGGATTGGGGAATTTCCCATTCCATAACAGAGTTTGACGCTTCATTATTGTGAAACAAACCAGACGCTTCCTGTGTCAGAGCAGTATAAAGAGTTTGAAAATCAACGTTAGAATCGATTTTATCAATGCTTCGCAACGCGGTCAGCAGAGCGTATTCCAAATGCTTAACGCCGGAACTTGAATGACCGTGATAAAGCTTTTTAGAATCATCCAGCAAAAAAGAACCTTTATTTGTTTTTAATTCTTTTTTTGCTTTTGCTGGACATACAATCGGGTACAAACGTTTGTACATTTCCTCTCCGCTGAGATTTACAGGAACGTCCCAAACGGAAACAGATATAACTAACGGTCCCAAATTGGGACCGTATCCCGCTTCGTCTGTACCCAAAATGTACATGATAACAAAGTTATCTGAAATTTATAAATCAAAATTTCGTTCTGAAACGCCTGCAACCAAATCGACGAAATCACGGTTAGAATTCATTCTGCCCAATTTCATGGTCAACTGTTCCATGGCGTCAATCGGGTTAGCCCCGGAAAGAGTTCTTCTGAGCATCGTTGCGGCATGCAGATAATCTGGCGGAAGAAGCATTTCTTCCCGACGGGTTCCGCTTTGCGTAATGTCGATAGCGGGCCAAATTCGTCTGTCAGCCAAACGACGATCCAAAACGAGTTCCATATTTCCAGTGCCCTTGAACTCCTGGAAAATAAGTTCGTCCATACGGCTATCGGTATCGATCAACGCCGTCCCGACGATTGTCAGCGAACCGCCTTCTTCAAAACTGCGCGCTGTGGCAAACAGTTTTTTGGGAATGTCCATCGCTTTGACATCAACGCCGCCGGACATGGTTTTACCTGTGTTGCCAACCCATTTATTAAACGCTCTGGCAAGACGTGTAATGGAGTCCAAAAGAATGAAAACGTCTTTTCCCATTTCCGCCAACCGCTTCGCTCGTTCAATAAGAAGTTGCGATAAACGGACGTGACTTTCAATGTCGCGGTCAAGAGAGCTGGCAACAACTTCACCGTTAATTACCGCGCGTTTCATATCGGTTACTTCTTCTGGGCGTTCGTCAATGAGAAGAACAAATAGCTGAACGTCTGGATAGTTCGTTGCAATAGCCTGTGAGATTTGCTGCAGAAGAATGGTTTTTCCGGTTCGTGGAGGCGCAACAATAAGAGCGCGTTGACCTTTTCCTAACGGGGTAAGCAAGTCCATCACTCGCGTACTGATGGGTTCTTTACCGGTTTCTAACTGATACCATTCGTGAGGCGTTACCGGGGTAAGATCTTCAAAACGTTTAACTTTAAGATAATCTTCCGGACTCCCGCCTTCTACAGTAAGAAGCTCTTTAACCCGAGGACCTTGATCGCGCCGACCTGGTTGAATCATCGCTGAAAGGGCAATGCCTTCACGGAGCGAATATTTTTCAATCAAGGAACCGGGAACAAACGGGTCGATTAACCGACGCGTATAGGTTACCTCCCGATTGCGAATGAACCCATATCCATTGGGGTGCATTTCCAGGATGCCCTGAACCTCGATTGGTTCGTAATCTTCATGATCTTCAAAGGGATCTTGTGCGGCAATTGGCTGATTGCTGCTTTGATGCCGAGGGGTGTAATTGCGTTTTTGATTGGGGCGAGCGTTGTAATTATTGTTGTTGTAAGAGTTGCGACCGCGAGCGCCTCCGTACCCGTTGGAATAATGGCGTTGTTCTCCGCCATTCATTTGACCATAGGGACGTCTTTGTTCCTTCATGCTCATAATTGTGTGTAATGTGTAATGCCGACTAAAGAATTACGGCTTTTAAAATAGTGGAACGCTTGAAAGGATTTCAGAAACAGGATTGCGAAATTCATGTTAAACAACTAATTTTAGTATAACTATGTATTTTCTAACCAAAAATTTCTGAAAGAACAATTTCAGCTTTTCTTGTTCTGACCAGATATTTGTATGCGGACAGAATAGAGAAAAATACAATTCCAGGAGTAAAGTCTTTATTGGGAAATAAGAGTTCCCACCAAATTTAACCAAAGTATACCAGATTTGCATTTTATGTCAAGGGGGAATTTTCAAATTCTCCTATTAAAAATCGCAAACAAATTTTATTCATAGTTGTAAACCGACAATCGCGAATTAAAAAGAGTTGACTTATTGAGTATCTCTTCAGCTACTATAATTGTTCTATCTGATTACATGATAGAAAAAGCGGGAAAGACAACTCAGCATCTTTCCCGCTTCTGTGTGTTCATCAGCGTTTGTTTTTCGACATTACGAGAAACGTTTACAGCGCTTTGACTCCGTTGTCAATTGCCTGTTTAACGCTGTCGATGGCTGGGGCGATTTCTTCGCAGTCAACGGTAACGCAGTTGGCGTCAGCGCAAGACGTGAACGCGGCGTCGAGGTCAACGCTGTCAGCATATCCGCTTTCTTTGACGTACTGAGAAATAGCTCCAAGCAGATCCTGCGCCGCCGCGGAGTCGCCAGCGGTGGGAATCGTAACCGTAACAGCGAGACGATTGTCTTTCGTTCCGCGAATAATCGGGAGTTTAGCGTCAAAAAGCTGGCTGCGATTCTGATAGTGGGTGTGCAGCAATTCGTGCGCCTTGTGAGAACCAGCTCCGCCGCCGAGATGTTCTGCATAGCACTTGTCAACCATGTAGTTCTCTTGCGACTTCTTAAGCTGGCTGGTAGCGTCGATCGTGTACAGACCGTTCTGACGCTGTTTGCGGATTTCGTTTGTTGCGCCGTATGGCTGACCGCCGCCGGAAATGCATCCGCCCGGGCAAGCCATGACTTCGACAAAGTCAAATTGCGATTCGCCAGACTTGATTTCGTTGAGCAGTTTCTTCGCCGCCGCCAAGCCGTAAACGACAGCAACCTTGACTTCGTTGCCAGCAACGTTGAGCGTTGCGGTCTTACGATTGTTCATACCGCGTACCATCTTGAAATCGACGTTCTTAAGCGTTTCGCCTGTAATCTTTTCAACGGCAAAACGAAGAGCAGCTTCCATAACGCCGCCGGACGCGCCAAAGATAACGCCGCCGCCGGTCGCCAAACCCATAGGCATGTCAAACGCCTGCGGTTCGAGATCGTTGAGGTCGATTCCCATCGAATGGATCATACGACCGACTTCAACTGTGGTAATAACAATGTCAACGTCCGGTTTGCCGTTGGTAGACAGTTTGGGCAATTTAGCTTCAAACTTCTTCGCCGTGCAAGGCATAATCGAAACGACAACGAGGTCTTCACGCTTGCAGCCAAGCTGCTGGGGCAGAACTTCCTGAGCAACGGCGCCAAACATGCCTTGCGGAGAACGGCAGCTGGAAATGTTGGGAAGGAATTCCGGGAAGTAGCTTTCTGCATACTTAACCCAAGCCGGGCAGCAGGACGTAAACAGAGGCAGCTTTTCCTTCTTCGTGAACCGATCGATGAACTCGGTCGCTTCTTCAAAGATTGTCATGTCGGCGGAGAAGTTGGTGTCGTAAACATACTTGAAGCCCATGAGCTTCAAAGCGGCAACGAGTTTGCCAGCAACGTTTTCTCCAACTTTGCAGCCAAACATTTCGCCCAAGCCAACTCGAACGGACGGAGCAATCTGAACGACAACAGTCTTGCTGCAGTCATACAGAGCGTTCCAGACTTTTTCGGTGTCGTCATGTGGAAGCAGGGCGCCCGTCGGGCAGACGGCGGCGCATTGACCGCAGTTGACGCATTCGACTTTGCCTAAATCAGCGTTGAAAGCCGGGGCAACGCGAGCGTTACTTCCGCGGTTAGCAAAGTCGATAGCTCCGATACCCTGAATTTCTGAGCAAACGCGGACGCAATCGCCGCAAAGGATGCACTTGTTCGGGTTGCGATCTAAAGAAGGAGAAGACGTGTCAATCGGATCGGTGCGTTTAGGCGACTTGAATCGAACGTCATGAACGCCCAGTCTGCGCGCGATATTCTGCAAAGCGCAAACGGCGCTCTTTGAACACGTTGTGCATTCGCGATCATGGTTAGCCAACAACAGTTCGATGTTGATCTTTCGCATTTCGCGAAGCTCTTTTGTTTCAGTGTGAATAACCATCCCTTCAGCCGGGGCGGTTGAACAGGCGGCCATAATGCCGCGGCCTTCAACAAGAACCAGGCACAAACGGCACGCGCCGTAAATGCTCAGTTCGCTGTGATAGCAGAACGTCGGGAGGTCGATGCCCGCTTTGCGAATGACTTCAAGCAGGTTGCGTTCATCAGTGAACTCGACTTCCAGACCGTTTACCGTTAATTTTTTCGTGTCTGTCATGATATTATAATGTATTGGTCAGATGTTATGGTGAATCAGGAGTTGCGAGCATAACTCGCAACTCGCTCGCAACTACTTAAATTCCTTCTACAGCGCCGAACTTGCAGGCAGCTTTGCAGGCTCCACACTTGATGCACTTTTCAGGATCAATGGAGTGCGGCTGTTTGACAGTTCCGGAAATGGCTCCAACCGGGCACTTGCGGGCGCAAGCGGTGCAGCCCTTGCATTTTTCCGGGTTGATAGTTGGACGAGCCAACGCTTTGCATTCGCCAGTGGGGCAAATCTTCTTGAAGACGTGAGCTTCGTATTCTTCACGGAAGTACTTTAAGGTGGACAGAACCGGGTTCGGAGCCGTCTTACCCAGACCGCAAAGAGAGCCGAGCTTAACCGCCTTGGCGATTTGTTCCAGCTGTTCGAGCGTTTCGGCTGTGCCGCGGCCTTCGATGATGTCGTCCAGAAGAGCCAGCATCTGCTTGGTGCCTTCACGGCAGGGAACGCATTTGCCGCAGGATTCGTTCTGGGTGAACTGCATGAAGAAGCGAGCGACTTTGACCATACATGTCTGTTTGTTCATGACAACCAAACCTCCAGAACCGACCATAGCGCCAGCCGCGGTGAGGTTATCGTAGTCCATAGGCATGTCGAGCATGGCAGGTGTAAGGCATCCGCCGGAAGGTCCGCCGATCTGTACCGATTTGAAATCGTCCTTGGTAACGTTGCCAGCGTTGTCTGTAACGCCGCCGCCAATGTTGTAAACGATTTCTCGAAGCGTTGTACCGAACGGAACTTCAATCAAACCGGTGTTGGCAACGTGACCGGTCAAAGCGAACGTCTTGGTTCCCTTTGCCTTTTCAGTTCCAACGGAAGCGAACTTTTCTGGACCTTCTCGCAGAACAAACGGAACCATGCCAAGCGTTTCAACGTTGTTGATAACAGTCGGTTTTCCGTAGAGACCTTTTTGTGCCGGGAATGGCGGCTTGGGCATAGGCATGCCGCGTTTGCCTTCAACGGAAGCGATAAGAGCGGTTTCTTCGCCGCAGACGAAGGCGCCTGCGCCTTCCATAACGCGGATTTTGAAGCTGAAATCTGTACCGAAAAGATTTTCACCCAAAAGACCGTATTCTTCAGCCTGAGCGATAGCGTGACGCATACGTTTGACTGCCAGCGGGTATTCAGCGCGGACGTAAACAACGCCTTCGTCGGCTCCAATTGCTTTACCGGCAATCATCATGCCTTCCAGAACCGCATGCGGGTTGCCTTCCATAACGGAACGATCCATAAAGGCTCCGGGGTCGCCTTCGTCGCCGTTGCAAATGACGTACTTTTTCGGACCAGGAGAAGCCAGCGTGAACTTCCATTTTAAGCCCGTCGGGAATCCGCCGCCGCCGCGTCCGCGAAGACCGGAATCAATCATCGTTTGGCAGACCTGTTCCGGAGTCATTTCCGTAACAGCTTTGCGAACTCCAACGTATCCGCCGCGAGCGATATATTCTTCTACGTTTTCCGGCTCGATGGTGTAATTAGCCAAAACAACGCGCTGCTGACGAGCATAGAAAGGAACTTCTTTCTCAAACTTGCAGTGCTCTTTCGTTACCGGATGTTCGTAAACGAGCCGGTCAATAACTTCACCTTTAAGAATCGTCTTTTCAACGATTTCAGGAACGTCTTCCTCTTTGACGTGACAATAAAGAATTCCAGCCGGTTCGATTCGCATCAGAGGCCCCTGCTGACAGAAGCCCTGGCAGCCAGACTTGGATACGTACGTTAAAGTATTTAATTCCGCCTGGGATTCGGCGCAGCCTGAAGAAAGCTCGACCACCACGTTTTCACCGACTTTTTTAAGCTCTTCAACAAGAGCGTCGCGAACTTTCATCGATCCGTTGGCAATACAGCCCGTTCCGCCGCAGATGATAATTCGCCGTTTTAATGCCGCTTCACGTTTATTAAACTGTTCGGCAATCTGTTCCAGATTTGGCATGGTATTTTAGTTGGGTTAAAGTGTTATGAACTTGATTTATGAAAATGAACCGTCATAAATCAAAGCAAATGCGATTTGTTCCGAATCCTGATTACGCAGCCGACTCCTCAGCGCGAATTTTATCTATCAGTTCTGCCGCTAATTCTGGCGTCGCCTGTCCGTGGACAACTTCATCTACAACCATTACCGGCGCCAAACCGCATGCTCCAAGACAGGAGACGATGTCTACGGTAAACATTAAATCGGAAGAGGTGCGATTATCATCGCTAAGACCCAGCTTTTCATAAAGCTTTTCGCGAATGCCGCTGGATTTCTTAACGTGACAAGCAGTCCCGTCGCAAAGACGAATAATGTGCTTCCCTTTCGGATTAAGAGAAAAGTGAGCGTAGAACGTCGCAACGCCATAGACGTGAGCGACAGGCAAATCCAACGACGTTGCTACGTAAGTAATTGCGTCCTTCGGAAGGTACTTGAAGACTTCCTGTACCTGTTGAAGAATCGGAATCAAACGAGACTGGTCGTAGTTGTTCCGTTCCAGAATTTCGTTGACTGCCGCAAGTCGCTGGACCTCCTCGCGAGTCTTTTCCATGGTTTCCTGCATTGTTACTGAACTCCAATAATGATTTGTGGAATACCGAATCGATTGACAAAAAATTCTTAAAATCGATAAAAATTTATTTATAAATATAACATCTTTTTTTTCAAATGCAAGGCGGGGGGGTGTTAATTTGGTTAAATTTTCAAAAAAATAAATTTTTTATTAGAACGCCACAAAATTCAAAATGTGATGTATAATAATTTATATGCAATTCGTGGTTTCGCGAATGCCTTGGCAGACACTTATAATCCTAAATGCCATTTAAGCTTAGTAGCGTCCACTTCCCGTTATAGTTCACCCTTGATGAAGCGACCATATTTAACTATATCCCCTATTTATCAAAGATGTCAAAAATAGCTATTATTACCGGAGCCTCAAGTGGAATTGGGCGTTCATTTGCCAAACACCTTGCCGCTGAAGGGTATAATCTCATTTTGGTTGCCCGACACGAGGATACGCTCAATGAAGTCAAACAGGAACTGGAATCGCAGTTTAACATACATGCAGAAGTTTTTTTGGCAGATTTAAGCAAGATTGAAGATATTCGACGACTCGAAGAGAAAATCGCACAAACGCCTGATTTGGAATTTTTAATTAATTCAGCCGGACATGGCGGAGGTTGGATCAATCGCTACCCAGACGTTGATCCGGATTTCACTACTGATACCATTACTATTCACTGTACGGCAACCGTGCGTCTCTCTCGAGCTGCAGCAGAGGTTATGAAAGCCAACGGGAAAGGATACATTATTAATCTTGCATCCGTAGCAGCCTTCGGCTCTTACCCAGGCGCGACAACCTATACATCTACGAAACAATTTATTCTGTCTTTTACCAGAAATTTCGGCTGGGATTTAATGGGAACTGGCGTTCAAGCTCAGGCGTTGTGTCCAGGATTTGTCAAAACGAATTTCTATAAAACCAAAGAGATGATTCAGGGAACAGAATCGTACAAAAAAATTCCTGGGTTCATGTGGCTTGATGTGGACTGGCTGACGAAAAAATCGTTAGATAGAGTTAGAAAACAATGGATCCGATACGTTTACGTTCCATCTTTGCGATACAAGTTCTTCGCGTGGCTGTTACGTTGGATCTTTTAATTCATAATGCTGACTCAAGAATAAGGCGGTAACGCCAAGAAGCGTATATTCTAAAGAATCGTAAGGGACGCGTCAATTGGGGTGATTGCATTTTCTTGGCGCATAAGTATAATATAGTATTATTTGCTCCATACACCCCATTTTCTATCATGACTACGATTCGCATAGCACGCTATTCATTACGTTGTTCAACGCTCGGGCCCGGGATTCGAGGCATCGTTTGGGTTCAAGGATGCTCTCAACGCTGTCCCGGATGTACGTCTCCAGAAATGCGCGATTATAACGGCGGTACAGAAATGGACGTCGAACAATTGGCGCAGCTTTTCGACGCCTCTCCGGATTTGGAAGGGTTCACCTTTAGCGGAGGCGAGCCGATGGATCAGGCAGAGGCTCTGAACGAATTAATTCTGCTTCTGCGCCAAAGAAGAGCCAATAACCCCTCTTTTATGAGCTATACCGGATATATTTTCGAAGATTTACAAAAAAATCTGTCAGATTCTCAGCAAAAATTCGTATCTAATATAGACATACTTATTGACGGACCGTTTATTGAATCGCAATACGCCAATTTACTCTGGCGCGGTTCAGCAAATCAGCGAGTGATTTTTTTAACGCCTCGGTATAAATCATGGGAAAGTCGAATCAATGAACCAGGACAGGGTTTGGAATTCGAGTTCGATAACAACGGCGTCATTCAATGGACGGGAATCCCCCCCTTGCATTTTAGGGAAAATTTTCGTAAAATAATGGAAGAACAGGGAATATTGATTAAACAAGACGACGTCTAGTCTCCCTGTTTGAGGAAAATATTACAAGGAATTGTTCAATGAGCGGAAGCAAAGTTGTAACCGTAACGTTATTGGATTTATTAATACCATTGGCAGCTCCAGCGTTGCCTTATTTAACCTATTACACCGGTAAAGCAGCTTTTAGCGCAGGTAAAGGCATTGTCAAAGGCGCCAATACAACGATTGACTTAGCGGCAAAAGGCATTGAACGTTATTGTGAATACCAGCGTCATCAGGAAGATCTTCGCAAAGCAAAATTGGAACAAGCGCGTCAAGAGACGTGCAACCAGCTCAGTCAAAACATCAATCTCGCATCGTCGATCTGTCAACAGGTTTGTTCGCAATCGTTTATGAAAGATTCCGCAACGCTTGACATCGTCAAAAGAATCGAAAATATTTCAGACAAATTCAGTTCAAATTTGGATTTAGAAACTGCCGTTGGCTTGAATTTGGAATTAGAAAAAAACGTAAGCGCTTTAAAATCTCGCATAACGCTGGCGCAAGCCGGCATACGTCAACGCGAGGCTTTGCAGGTTCAAATGGATCAGCTTCGTCAAACAATTCAGACGCAGCGCGACATTCCTGCCGCCCCGGAATTGGCAGCGTTGGAAAATTACATCAAGCGAGTCAATGCCGCGACAATCGATTCCCTTTCGCCAATTAAATCAGAATATTCCGTCTGGGCGACTTCGCTCTTAAACAAAATCAAGACGGTTCATACGGACGCTAAAGTTAAGAACGTTGTTTATTCACTTTGGAGCGCGATGCCGGTCAATCAAAAATTAGCCCAGCAGTACGATCCGGAAGGGTTTGCAGAAGTAAAACGCATCGGTACGTTTCTCCTTTCGCCAAACACGCCCCCGACGGCTAAAGAAGCAGAACTGGTTCGATTTCAAAACGTCTTTACGAAACATAAAGCGGCTGTTGAACAAAAGATGCAACTGATCGCCAAACAGGAAGCGGAAATTGCCAAATTGCGTAACAAGTTTGAGCCGGAATTAGACGCCATGCCAAAGCGTTTAGCCCTGATAGATAAAGAGGTTGTGAATCGATGGGAAGGGGTTCGGCTGTCAAATTTGACGCGGCAGCTTGCAGACGTTAAAACCAATTTTTCCCGAGGCGTATTTCAAACGATGGAATCGGACGTTGCTATTTGGAATGAAACGTTTGACAGCATGCTTGCTGAAGCGGGGAAAAAGCAGCAAGATGAAGAGTTCCGGCAATATCTTGTTGAAGCTCTTAAACTGGAATTGCCCAAGTTAGGGTTTGACATTCAGTCCCTTTCCAACCCGTCAGGCGCAACGTCTAACATGGTAATTAAAGTCGTTCCCCAAGTACAGAAAACAGGCGCTCGGCAACGAATCACCATTACCGTTCCACAAGAGTCCGACAAACCCATAAATTATAAATTTGACGGTTACGACATCAAACACAAATCCGTTGAAGGGCGCCCGGTTATCGAAAACGATGCTGGAAAACAAACGGTCAACGATATTGCAAGCGTCCTCAAAGAGTACGGCATATCGATGTCGCAGCCTGACTGGTCGGGAAACCCCGATAAAATTCAAAAGAACGCTGACAGCTTGCCGGACGACAATAATCCCGCTCAAAATCAGGATTTGTCTCACGTTGCAACTCAATATCGTTCGTTGGAGTTATAGGCGCGTGCAGGGATTGACAAATCGCAACTAACTGCCGGACAAGCCAAATAAAACATTTTTTATGACTAACAACTAACAAGTTTATTTAACCATGAGTGGAAGCAAAAATTCAGATTGGGAGATTTATACATCTTCGTCTTCAAGTTCCAGCGCCGACAACGGCGAAGTTCTCGGGCAAGCGCTTTTAGCAATGCTGGCAATCCCGGTTGGAGCTGCTGTTTTGACGTATTATGCCGGAAAAGTTTTGGTCAAAGGAACTGTAGCCGGTGGAAAATTGGCTGCCAAAGGCGTCGAACGCTATCAGGAATACCAGCGACAGCAAACCGAAATCCGATTACAGAAGCTCGAACAGCGACGCGTGGAAAAATGCAATGAACTTCGCACTCAAATCGACCAAGCCTCAACTTATTGCTCTCGAGTAACAAGATCGCCGTTCATGAACGACAACTGGACGAATTCTGCCATTTCAGACGTTCAGGCTATCGCTTCGCAGTTCAATTCCAGCCTGTCTCTGGAAAAAGCTCTCGAATTGTCTCAAAGTTTGAAAAAGACGATTGACTCCATTAAAACACGGGAAGAATCCGCCAGACGTTGCCAAAATGAACGCGCTGCATTGTTATCTCAACTGGAACAGACGCGAACGGCTATCGAATCCCAAAGCGCTCTTCCCGCCGGTCCGGAATTGGCAAAACTGGACGATTTTCGTTCACGCATCAACGCTTCAACCGTGGAAACGTTCCCAGCAGTCAAGGCGGAATTCGCTTCGTGGACAATTGCTTTGATGAACAGAACCGAGAATATTCAGCAGAAGCTCAAAACTCAAAGCATAATCGAGTCCTTGTGGAACTCTTTGCCTGTCAGTCCGGAATTAGCTCAAAGTTACGATTCAGCCGGCTTTGCGGAATTAAAACGCATTGAATCGTCTATCCTTTCCGGTGCGCAATTAAACGCTTTGTCTCGATTCGAGGCAACCTTTCAACAGCATAAATCTGCTGTAGAAACAAGGATGAAACAGGAAGCGGAACTGGCAGCACAAAGAAACGCTATTCGCAAAACGTACGAACCGAAATTGGACGAAATGATTCAACGTTTGGAACTGGCAGATAACGAAATTGTCAACCGATGGGCAGGCTCCAAACTGACTAACCTCAGGAAAACGCTTGAAAACTTCAAAACAAATTTGGCTCAAGGGAATTTCCAAACGATGGATTCTGACCTTGACGCATGGAACGAATCCTACACCGCCATGCTTACCGATGCGGGATTAAAACAGCAGGCGGAGGAACGCCGGCAATATCTTGTCGAAGCTCTTAAAACCGAACTGCCCAAAATGGGGTTCGACATTCAGTCCCTTGCCAGCCAGGCAGACGCAGCGTCCGATACAATTATTAAAGTTGTACCACACGTTCAGAAATGCGGGGCAAGGCAGAGAATTACCATTACCGTTCCGCAATCGACAGACAAACCGGTTAATTATAAATTTGACGGTTATGACCTGAAACGCAATCGCATCGAAGGAAAGCCCATCGTCGAAAATGACACCGGGAAACAAACCGTTATCGACATTGCCGCCGCGCTTAAACCGTACGGAATTTCAATGTCTGCGCCAGACTGGTCTGGCAATCCTGACAAGATTCAAAAGAATGCTAACAGCTTGCCGGGCGATAACAATCCGGCTGAAGAACTGGACTATACTCAGTCCGCTGCACAAACGCGTTCTATGGAAATGGATTTTTGATTTTATTGAACTCTAACCCTCAAAACAGCCATGCAAACAGAATGGATGACAGAATTGGATAAGCAGCTTCGTCGAGGCAAACATGTGTTACTCTACGGGAACGTTGAAGACCGGTACGAGTTCAATGGCTCCTACGATCCATTAGACAAATGCCTAAACAAATACTTTCTCGATCGCGGGTATCATGGCGTAATCCATTACGACATTGCCGAAAAAGGTCGCGTTTTCCCGGATGCGGCGCGGAATACGTTTCGCGTTTGCGACTCCGTCGAAAGCATTCGTCGTCATCTTATTGACCAGGACGAAAAACCGGTTGCCGCTGTTTTTGAATATGCCGACAGAATTTCAACCAGTTCGCAAACGCAGCAGGAACTGGAGCGCAAAGACCTGGTTTTTCTCAAAAAGACGTTTACTCAGGCGCGACGCGTTAAACCGGAAACGCTCAAAGAAAACAGTTCCCTGACGCTGGAAGAGCTTTCCGGCAGACGCAACTGCATGATTTTTGTCGCGTCTTCTCTGCAAGCGTTGCCGTCCTGGTTTTATCAAGATCACCCATCGTTGGCATTGATCCGAATTCCTCGACCAGAAGTCCAACACCGAGAAGCGTTTATTACAAGGTTTTTCGACAAGTTTGCACAAGGCGACATACCCGAATCGGAAAAGAAAGCGATGTGTCAGGCATTTGTCGACAATGCTGAAGACCTGACTATTTCCGATATGATTTCCATTTCCCGAACTGCGGAAAGTGAAAAGAGGTTCTGTAAAAATGTACAGGAAATGAAAGACCTCATTTTCTATTATCGCTATGGCGCCATGGACGACCCGTGGGAGGAATTCAATCGGGAAAAAATTCGTGACGCCTATACAGAAATCTCTAAACGGGTTATCGGGCAGGATCACGCTGTCAGCAGAATTGTCAATATGCTCAAGCTGGCAAATGTCGGCATAACGATGTCCCCATCTTCCGGTTCAGGGGGAGGGAAACCGAAGGGTGTGTTCTTCTTCGTCGGACCTACCGGCGTAGGAAAGAC
>JAZQDP010000490.1:0-9852 GCA_045546875.1 Thermoguttaceae bacterium
TCATAGCTGAAGATTTTACCTTAAAACTAAAGTTTACATATTGGCTTGCAGTTGTAAAATCGTCAAAAATAATAACTGGTAATTGGTTGAAAATTCCCTTTTTTTCATTTGTATAACCAAGAATAAACGATTTTCCAGCGGTTAAAACAGGGGTCTGATATTTATCGTTATAATCGGTTGATTCAACAATATATGGAGTAGGCTGAATGTACGACAGTAATTCCCCAAGTTCGTATTCCCGATAACACGTCATGTTTTATAATCTCCTTACGCCACCAATTCCATGCTCATTTTTTTACTGTTATCTGAAACCGATAGCGCGACCAACCTAATTCGGGACACACTGTGTCCTGAATTGGGAAATCAAAGTAATTTCGCCTCGCAACTTTTGGCAGACAACGTCTGCCGAATTGAGTACGAGAGATAAAACCATCGTTTTTCCTCTCCATCTTACGCCACCAACTCCAGATTCATTTCGTTGAGTATGCTCTCGTAATTCTCGCCGAACACTTCGTAAAATCTGCCTAGCCCGCCTTCCCGGTCAAATGGACTGAGGTCAAAATCCTCCGGTTCTATGCTAAGCGAAACAACAATATGGTTTCTGATTAAACGAAGCCATTTCATCTGCTCCTCGGTAAACTTTACCGGGCCGGCGTTGCGCCGCATCGTCCACTGCATGAAGTTGTAATTCACCCGCTCTGCAAACGGGGCGAGATGGTCGGCGTACCCCAGCTCAAAACGGATTATGGAAATGAGGTCTGTAATCTGAGCCATCGCGCCGCGGTTTACCTTTGCCGCATTTTTGATGTAATAACATTCCCACAGACGTTCAACGGTAACGTTTTGCGAGGTGAGTTTAGCGTAAAGTTCTTTGAGCCGTTCAATCGCCATGGGTCTGTCTTTATACCGCTGATCGTAGATGATTCGCAGAGCGAGAATTTCGTCTTTGTTGGCTTCGATAAACTCCTGAAACGTTTTAATAACGCGGTCGGCGTTTGCCTGCTGGTCTTTATCAAACCCGGCGAAAAGAACCGTATCCAAATTGACGTTGTCGATAATCTGGGAGAGACTGCGGCGGACGTTTTCGATATAGTCCCGATTTTCCGGACGGCAGAACGGTTCAACGGCGCTGCGGAGGAGTTTTTCCTGCGCTGCGTCCAGACGGAGCTGTTCTTTTTCGGTCGGTTCGCGGTCGTCGGCGAGGACAACGCCCGATTTGCTGGAGAGAACGTCCTGATCAAACGCTTCCAAAAGCCGCTGAGCGATTTCGTCTGCGCCGCTGCCGACGCGGGTCTTAAATTCCGTCCGCTCTTTGGAAGTCATTTGAATATTGATTCGAACCAGACGGTTTGCCAACGAGGTGAGCGTGTCCTCGTCTTTGGCGCCTAACGCCGTTTGAAGCATCAATTCTTTCAGGCTGACAGACGGCTTTCGTTCCAGCGTCCGGGTTTCCGTTTTCTTCGACTTTGTAACGCCCACGGCGTCTACGATAACGAAATGATCTTTATTTTGAACGGCGGAAGGCGTAACCTTTTGCAAATCGTCTTTGTTGAGCGTTCGGGTTCCGCGCCCTTTCATCTGTTCAAAGTAATTTTTACTGCGGACGTCGCGCATGAAAATCAGACATTCAATCGGCTTGACGTCTGTTCCGGTGGCGATCATATCCACTGTAACAGCAATGCGGGGATAGAAATCGTTTCGGAATGCGCTCAGGACAGCGGCGGGGTTGCTGGCTCGACAGGTGATTTTCTGACAAAACTGGTTGCCTTCGCCGAATTCCTCTCGGACAATCTGAATGATGTCGTCGGCGTGGCTGTCCGTTTTGGCGAAGATCAGCGTTTTGGGAACTTCCCGGCGGTTGGGAAACAGGACGGGAAGATTTTCTCTGAACGTTCGGATAACGGCGCGAATCTGGCTGGGGTTGACCACGTCCCGATCCATGGCGGAGGCGTTATAGGCAAAGTCGTCGTCCATCTGTTCCCAGCGTTTGGCGCGAGTGAGCCGGTTTCGATACTCGATCTGCTGTTTCAAAATGAACGCGCCGTTTTTTGTAACGTCGGTTTCAATGAGAAAAACGTCTTCTCCCACGTTGACGCCGTCCAGAATCGCCTGTTCTCGGGAGTATTCGCTGACAACGTTTTGATTGAAAAACGCAAACGTGCGTTTGTCCGGCGTAGCGGTCAGCCCGATAATAAAGGCGTCGAAATACTCTAAAACCTGGCTCCAGACGTTGTAAATCGACCGATGACATTCATCGACGATAATGCAGTCGAAAAACTCCGGCGGGTATTTGTCGTTATATACAACCGCTTTGGGCTGCTGGTCGTCCGCTCCGAATTGTTCAAAGGGGGATGTTTCCTCAAGGGATTCGTCCATTTCTTCCCCCTTGAGAATGGAATACATGCGCTGAATTGTACTGACGCAGATTTGGACGTCTTGAGGAATGTACGAACTGTTAAGACGCTGTACGCCGTAAATCTGGGCGAAAGAGCGGCTGTCGTCGTTGGGCTTATAGGCGAGAAATTCCTGCTGCGCCTGCTCGCCCAGGGATTTTGTATCGACCAGAAAGAGAATCCGCTTCATCTTGCCGAATTTCAAAAGCCGATACGCCGACGTGATTGCCGTAAACGTTTTGCCCGCGCCGGTCGCCATTTGCACCAGCGCTTTAGGGCGGTTGTCCGCAAACGATTTATCGAGATTCTCAATCGCCGTTATCTGGCATTTTCGAAATCCGGTTGAGTCGAATTCCGGGAACCGCTTCATATTGTTGCGAATCGTGTCGTCCTGAGCCAGCAGCGCGCGGAGCGTTTCCGGTCTGTGAAACGAAAAGACCTGCCGGGATCGATATTTGACGTCTTTATAGTCTGTAAAACGCGTCAGCTGACCGGTGGCTTCGTACGCAAAGCGGATTTTGTAATCGGCGTTTATATGCCGCAGTGAGCTGTTCGCGTAACGTCCGGATTGTCCTTCAACAGCTGTCAGGTTTTCGCCGAGCGAATCACGTTTGGCTTCGATTACGCCCACGGGCTTTTCGTCAACAAAGATAACGTAGTCAACCGGACCGGAACTGGTAGGGAATTCACGTACAACAACGCCAAGCGAGGCGCGAGGGTTGAGCCGGTCAAAGTCCTGCACAACCCAGCCCGCCTGTTCAAGTCGCGCGTCGATAAGTCGTCTTGAGTCGTCTTCGTTTGGCATGATTTGTTTTGTTACGTTTCCGTGGTTGAGAAATTCGAGATACAATATATTATAGCTGATTTTATAGAATGGTCAAGAGTGGGAATAATTATGGGGAACAGGCCTAGAAGTATGGCGAGCCGGGTGCGTAAGCGCCCGGGCAAATCTCATGCGGAGCCGCGGAGTTGCGGAGGATGTACATGAAGTTTTAAAGATTTCTTTACGGACTTCGCGAACTTTGCATGAGATTACTTTTGCGGCAGGGGACGCCGCGAGCCGGACTCATCCGTATGCGTACGCGGTTCAAAGCGTAACTACGTTCGCTGCGCGAACTCCGTTACCGCCTTTCATTTTTTTGCGGACTTCTCAAACTTCCTGTCGTACAGCAAAGCCGCGTTGAGAATGACCAAGACCGAGCCGGCGTTGTGAACAAGCGCGCCGCTGATGGGTCCCATGATTCCCAGCATCGACAGGATAATCGCGACAAAGTTGATTCCCATCGACAGGGAGATGTTGACGGTAATCGACTGAATGACCGCGTTGGACAGTTTCTTCAAGTAGCCGATTCGACCCAGGTCTTCTGTCATGAGGACAATATCCGCCGCTTCAACGGCGACGTCGCTGCCGACCTTACCCATCGCGACGCCGATATTGGCGGTTTTCAGCGCCGGCGCGTCGTTGACACCGTCGCCGATCATGCAAACGCTACGCCCTTCTGCTTGCAGCGTCTGGATCGCCTTTGCCTTTTCGCCGGGCAGAAGTTCCGCCTCAAAGCGCGTCAAGCCGTTCTGACGGGCGAAATACTCTGCAGTTTGGCGGTTGTCGCCGGTAAGAAGAACCGTATCGACGTTGAGCGATTCGAGCTGTTCGACCATGCTGCCGACGCCTTCCCGGGGCGTGTCGGACAGAGCTATCAGACCGACGAGTTTCCCGTCTGCCGCCGTTAAAATGACAGCGCTGCCCGTCGACCGCAGAGCCTGTAACGCATCCCGGCCAGACTGTAACAGATCAATGCCATTTTCTGTTATCCATTTTTCAGACCCGCAAAGAACGCAGCGTCCGCGGATGTTAGCTTGAATCCCCTTTCCAGACTGCATCGCAAAGTGTTCCGGGGCGAACAGAGCGAGGTTCTCCTCTTTCGCCTGCTTGACAATCGCTTTTCCCAGCGGGTGTTCAGAGCGCTGTTCTGCCGACGCGGCAAGCGACAAAACGTCCTCGCGGGGCAAAGTCCCGTCCAGCGTTACAACGTCGCTGACGCGCAGGCGTCCGCAGGTCAGCGTCCCGGTTTTATCGAACGCGACGGCGTCAACTTTCCCCATCTTTTCCAGAGCTTCGCCGTTTTTAATGAGGATTCCGTGACGCGTCGCCTGACCGATAGCCGCCATGATAGCGGTAGGCGTTGCCAGCGCCAATGCGCACGGACAGAACACGACCAGAATCGTTATCCCGCGCCGCAGAGCCTCTGTCCACGGATGGGAAGTTGCCAGCCCTGTTACAAGGAACGTGGCAATCGCCAGCGCAACGGCGATCGGAACGAGCCATTGCGCCCAGACGTCGACGATTTTTTGAGTGGGAGCCTTGCTCTTTTCCGCCTGTTCTACCAGGTTGATGAGCTTATGGAGCGCGGAATCGCGGACAACCTTTTCCGCCCGAATTTCTATCGCTCCGTTGAGGTTAATCACCCCGCTGACAAGCGCGTCGCCCGCTGTCTTTTCCACCGGCAGGGACTCCCCCGTCATGGCGGACTGGTCAACGGTCGTCTCGCCGGAAAGAATCACGCTGTCGACAGGAATCGTTTCGCCCGGCAGAACGCGAAGGACGTCTCCGATTTGGATTTCCTCAGCAGGAATCGTCTCTTCCTGACCGTTGACGACTCGCCGACCCTGAACCGGCGCCAGCGCGACGAGCTTCTGTAACCCCTTACGAGCGCGGTTAATCGTCATCTCTTCCAGCGTCTCGCCGAGAATCATAATAAAGGCGACCTCGCCGGCGGCAAAGAACTCACCTAGCGCAACACAAGCTGCCATCGCGATTGTTACCAGCAGTTCAGACGACAGGCGCCGCTTTTCAAATAGCGTCTCGAACGCCTCGTATGCCAGCGGAAATCCGGAAATGAACGTTGTCAGCAGCGCGGGATCGTAAACCGTCTTGACGCCGTACGCCATCATAACCAGACTGACAAGCAGAAAACAGCCGGAAACGATTGTCATTTTAAAGGACTCGCAAAATTCAGCTAATTCGTGAAGCATGGTGTTGGGGGTTAGTTTGTACTTATACTGGTATGGGTATATGTATGTGAAAAAGTTATTTGTCGCTAAATCGATTTGGTTGTTAGTGGTTAGTGGTAAGTGGTAAGTAAAATCAATTTATGGCGCTTTGCGTCCTTACCACTAAATACTAACCACTTACCACTCAAAACTGCGCTTGAAATTGTCATAATATTCTTACGATAGCCGCGAGAACCGCTCCAGGGCTTCGGAAAAGTTGGCGATAGTTTCTTCCGCGTCGCCGGCTTCGATGCCTTCCCGGACGCAGTGCGACAGGTGCCCTTGCAGGATAATCAGCCCAATGCGGTGCATTGCGCCCTTGACAGCGTTGATCTGTACGAGAATCTGCTCGCAGGGAACGTTTTCGTCAATCATCTTTTGAATCGCGTTGAGCTGTCCGATCGCCTTGTTGATTCGTACGTGCAGTTTGTCGGAATCGATACATTTATGCATAGTTTTCCTCCCAGTGGAAAGAGGTTGACGTTTACAATCGAAAGAGAACTCTTAGTTGCCCTCTCGACTTTTCATGCCTGTATTATACCCATACTGGTATAGGTTGTCAAGAGGGGCTTCGTAGTTTTTCTCGAAAAATCTCTAAAATCTTCTTTCTACTTCTTGGAATAGAACTTTGCTCCGGGAAGGAGTTCTAAATGTTCGTCGCAAAAATTCGTTTTGCAAGTAATAATAATGTACGGCGTTTCGGCGAAAGCTTCTGAAAGCTCTCTGACGGCATCGTCCATAGAGCGAATCGTAAAGAAAAACGAGTGGTCGCTGTCGAGGACGATAAAGCTCTGTCCGATAGCCGTCTTGTCGTTCAAAAGACGTCTGACGAAATACGCGCGATTGACAATAGCGTACCTGTTCTCGAAGGCGTCAATAAGAAATTCTTTAATATCTTGCGGCAGAGGCTCCGTTTCGAGAACGTCGTTTGCGTCCAATTTCTTTTGAGTTTTAGAAGTTAGCTGTTGAATTCGTCCGTTTTTCAGGTCAACAAAGGCATGAATCTTTTCGACATCCCCGGAATCCATATAATACTTTAACAAGAAATTGTTTTCGTCAAGCTGATACAGTTCGGGCGCCTGGGAGATGCAATCTTCCAGCTCCGCAACGGCTCCGTCCGGGTCGTCCTTGGTATGTTCCAAAGCCAGCATGGCTCGAAATTGCAGGAAGTTGGGGAAGGCTTTGACACTCTGCTCCAACAATTCCAATCGTTTGGCTTTTTGTCCTGTATATTCAAGATAACTCAACGCGTCTACCAGTTCACTTTCGTTCATTGTATCGACTGAAGGCGGATTCCGTTCCAGTTTCTTTTCAGATTCTTCAGCCCTGGCGCGCATCTGTTGGGCGCGTTCGTCCAGAATTTCATGAAAATAAGCGTTGAGTTCAGAATCAAACTCGTCATTAGAACCGATGAGTTCATCCAGGGCATCGGCATTGAATTGTGCAAAACGCATCGGATAGCGGCAATTTGCCAATTCCAGACGCTGAGCAAAAGATGGATGTGAGTCAAAGACGTTCGGAATGGACTTCATCTCGTGAGCAATGACGCGCTCGTCGCGGTCTTCCGGCAGGTCTTCGTAAAGCCCGTCCCGAATCAGCTTGAGAATGTCGCACTGTTCCCAGGAATCGCTTCGCATTTGCGCCATCAATTCGTCGATTACGTCAGAATTCTGTTCTTCTTTTAGCAGCATTTCAACCATGCACGCCGCTAAATAGTCCTCTCCAAACGTTTTGACAATGTATTTATCCGCTTCAATTTCATGCTGACGATATAGCGGTTCTACGGCTTTATTAAAGGCTGGAAGCCAGTAACAAAGCCACGGTACAAAAAGAATATTCAAAATGCCAAGGTTCATATTTGCCCAGAACGCATTTGCCATTATAATCCAGGCGCCTACAGACATGTGATTATGCTTGATGTGCCCGATTTCGTGGGACAGACAGCCGATCAAACCGCGATAGCTCAATGCAGCTAAAAGGGGATATCCCAAAATGAGAATGTTACGCTTAAACGGCGTAAAGAGGTTACGGTTGGTCGCAGCAGCATTAAAGTCCAGAATTATATAAATCTCATGTATTTTCGGTCCTTTGATTTTGCGGGAAATCTCGTTGACTTTATCGTACATTTTCTGATACTTTTGTTTATCGACCAAAAACAACCCTTTACAGGGATCGTTCATGATGGAAGAAAAGTATCCCCACGCCCAGCTTATCAGACAGATTAATGTAAAAATAGCAAAGACATTATCTTCGCTGCTGAATGACGCCACGATTAAAAAGCCGACGATGATTACCAGAATCGCAAACGCGACAAGAGACTGAAAAAGCAGCCAAAGCAGATACAAATAATAAAGAATGCGATGTTTGTCGTACAGGTCAATCATCCGCTGAGCAGACTGCCAGTCTTTCCATGTGAAATCCATTGAGGTTCCTCCGTATGGTAAAATTTGATGTTTTCTGCTATTTACTGTATCATATTGGAAGTAAAAATGCAAGGGGAATGAGAAGACTCGCTGTTTTTTGGGGACTCAAATAATTGTATATTAACTCCTAAGTCCGTCAGTTCACGAATACTACGAATCTGACAGGCTTTCATCGATTGGTTGGCAATTCAATCATCAATTGCATATCATTTATTTCATCGCAAAAATATTGATAGTAAAAGTCGCCCTTGAATCGATTTTATCCATAAATTTTCACGAAGCATAGGGCAGGGCGCCGAGTCGCCCGTTCACGTCTGACGCTCATTGACAAAATTCATTCAACAGCCCCATGTTCTTTGAGCCATTGAACCATTTTCGGATAGTCGTTTTCTTCAGCAAGATTCAAAGCCGTCTTTCCGTCATTGTTTTTAGCGTTGACGTCAAATCCCTGCTTAACCAGCCATGGAACCAGATCCATGTTATTTCTTTGGGCGGCGTAATGCAAAACTGTCATTCCATCGCTGTCTTTAATGTTGACGTCCGCGCCATGGTCAATGAGCCACTGAATCTGTTCCGGTTTTTTGTGTTCGGCTTCAGAAAGCAAGGTGGTCATTCCACCATTGTCTCGGGAATTGACATCCATGCCCTGTTCAATGAGCCATTGAACCGTTTCCCAACAGTTAAAATGACTGGCGGCAAAAAGCAGGGCGTTATTGCCGTCGTTGTCTTTTTCATTAACGTCTAATCCCTGTTCAATGAGCCATTGAACCAGCTCCAGAGAATCGCTGCCGGCGGCGAAATGCAAGACGGTTTTTCCGTCTTTGGTTTTAACGTTAACGTCCAAGCCCTGTCCAATAAGCCATTGAACCAGTTCCAAAGAACCGCTGTAAGCAGCATAGTGCAAAGCGGTTTTTCCGAAATTGTCTTTTGCATTGACGTCCGCGCCTTGTCCAACCAGCCACTGAACAATATCCAGATTGCCGCTTTTAGCAGCGTTATGCAAGACGGTTATTCCGAAATCGGCTTTTGCGTTGACGTCAACCCCTTGTTCAACAAACCACTTAGTCATTTCCAGATTGTAGCATCGAACTACTCTATGCAAAACAGTATCTCCGTGATTGCTTTTTGCATAGACGTCCGCGCCCTGTTCAACCAGCCATTGAACCAGTTCCAGATTATTGTGCGAAGCATAATACAAAGGAGTGTGTCCAGAACGATCTTTCGCATTGACGTCCGCGCCCTGTTCGACTAGCCATTGAACCAGTTCCAAAGAACCGCTCAGAGCGGCGAAATGCAAGATCGAGACGTTGCGTTCGTCTACTGCGTTGACGTCCAATCCCTGTTTAACCAGCCATTGAGCCAGTTCCAAAGAACCCATTTGAGCGACAATATGTAACAGCGTCCTGCCTTGACCATCTTTGACGTTTACGTCGAGTCCCTGTCCAACCAGCCATTGAACCAGTTTCAGATTACCGCTGCCGGCGGCTGCATGTAAAACCGTTTCGTTATATTCATCTTTTGCATTAACGTCCAAACCCTGTTCAATGAGCCATTGAACCAGTTCCAAAGAACCGTTTTCGGCGGCGGAAAACAAGACATTCCTTTTGAAATCGTCTGTTTCATTGACGTCCGCTCCTTGTTCAATCAGCCATTGAACGAATTCCACAAAGCCATTTAGAGCGGCGACCTGCAAGGGCGTCGTTCCATCATAGTTTTTTGCATTAATATCAGCCCCATGTTCAATCAGCAGCTTGGCGATTTCCTGATCGCCTATTTCGGCTGATTTATAAATGGGCGTTTCCTCGAATACCTCTTTTGCATTGACGTCTAACCCCTGTTCCAGCAACCATTGAACCAGCTCCACAGAACCGCTTCGGGCGGCGGAATGTAACAGCGTCCAGTCTTCACGGTCTTTGACGTTGACGGCCATTCCTTGTGAGATCAGCCACTCAGCCAGTCCAGATTGCCGCTTCGAGCGGCGGGCT
>JAZQDP010000491.1:0-3610 GCA_045546875.1 Thermoguttaceae bacterium
ACTGCCTACTGCCTACTGCCTACTGCCTAATATGTCTCCCCTCCAAGCCATCGACATCTCTGCCGGATACGGTTCAAAAACAGTACTGCACAATATTTCTTTAACTGTTGAGCCGGGAGAATTCGTCGCGTTAATCGGACCGAACGGAGGCGGGAAATCGACGTTTCTTAAAGTCGTCGGCGGGCTGCTGCGTCCAACTTCCGGACAGGCGCTGCTCGACGGTCGCCCGATAGACAAATACACTCTGTTACAGCGCGCTCAAAAGATCGCGTATCTGCCGCAGGAGATTCACGTCGAGTTCAATCTTACGGTACGTCAGGCGGTAATGATGGGGCGGTTTCCGCATTACGGTCTTTTCGGCAGAGAGTCCCGCGAGGACAGCGCTGTTGTCGATTCCGTTTTGGAACGCGCCGGTTTACTCGAGTTATCTGAAAGGTCTTTGGACGCACTTTCCGTCGGACAGCGTCAGCGGGTTTGGCTGGCAAGCTGTCTGGCGCAGTCCGCCCCGATTCTGCTATTGGACGAACCGACGTCCTCTTTGGATTTAGGGCAAACCTGGCGAATGTTACAGCTTATCTGTCAGGAGCAGATAGAAAGTCAAACCGAGCCGAAAACGGTCGTCGGCGTGTTCCACGACCTTGAAGCCGTGAAAAAATTCTGCACTCGCGCCGTTGCCATTAAAGACGGGATTGTTGTCGCAGACGACTTCCCCGCAAAGCTGCTTACAGACGAATTCATTTCTCAGCTGTACGATTTAGAAAATGAGAGAACGCCGATGCCGACTGCGATTTGCTAAACGCGCCAGCAAGCTAAACAAGGTTTATTCAGGGTCTATTAGTCCCACACGGAAGCCACGGATTAGACGGATTAGCGCCGATTGTTTTTTCTTACTTCTGAAGTTATTAACTAAAGCAATGATTATTTAAATGTAAGGAATATAACTCAATCAATCGGTGAAAATCCGTTACATCCGGCAAATCCGTGAACGGACTGACCTGCAAATCCCCTCGGGAATCGCCTTACTCCACCCCAGCTTCGGCGTCTTCCGGCTGAACGATTGAGCGGATGTACTCGACGTATTCTTTATCCAGCTGGCTGAACGGCGTCCCGGTTATCTTCTCCAGAGTCGTCGGCGTATCCAGACCGGAATAGATGGCAGACAGGTAGTCAACAAAACATTCGCGATATTTCCCGTGGTCGTAAAAGAGCAAAAACCAGGTCAGTCCCGCCGATTGAGAATAGAACGTCGCAACGCGGGCGTCCGATTGGAATTCCGTCATACTCATCGCGGTAAACTGATCGAAGGGAACGTAAAAACGGCTTTTGAGCACCCGGAATCGGGCGGCAAAGATGCGTTCGTCGTTCAAGTCGCCCAATTCGTGACGTCCCGGCTTGTCGGTCAGCGATTCCATAAACGTCGCGATTCCCTCAACAGCCCAAAAGTTGCAGTTCTTCCCCGGCGACAACACGTTTTTATACGCAGCGGGGCTTTTCTGCCGCGGGCGGGACTCTGCGAAAAGCTGATGAGTCGCTTCGTGCAAAACGGTTCGCTCGTCGTAATCCTGACCGGCAAAGAAGAAAGACGCGCCCAGCGTTCCCGGCGCCATGCGACATTCGGAATAATAAACGCCCAGCGTGCCGGCAACCATCGACGATTTCATGATTCGTGAAACCTTCTCGACGTACTGCGCCTTATCCCGATAGAAAAAGACCTGATGCAGAACGTTCATAAATTCCGGGTTCTGTCCGGCATAGAAGCGCTTTAACTGCGCGTCCGTTGCAAAAAAGCGGAGGAAAAGCTGATTCCAGATTACCGCCAGATTTTCCAGTTTCCGGCTCAGTTCAACGCCCTGTTCTAACGATGGGTACGAATAAATTTTGTAATGAGGCGTTACAATAATCCACGGGTCGTTTTTCTCAAGACGAATCCGGGCTTCGTTTTCTTTCGACATCCATCTGCCCTGATAGTATCGCTCTCCGTTTTCGTACCGTTCCACCTGCGATTTGAGAATCCAGCCAAAGACGGGATGGTCAACCTTCCCTGCCTTGCTCATTCTCATTTCGTACTGGGTCGCCCACCGATTCTCATACGGGACGTTTCCAATGAGCTTGCGAATAAACTCATTTTGCGGATTCTCCCGCAGAGCCAGCATATAGAGTTCAAAAGCGTAGGTCGCGTAACCAGACGAAGCGCATTTTTGGGCTAAAGAACACAATTGATCAGAATACGCCGTTCTCAGTTCAATAAACCTGGTTCGCCATTTCTGGACGTTTTTACTTTCCAAAGAATCTTCCTCGCCCGGCTCGATTTTAATCGGCAGCAAAGCGTCCCACCCGTACTCGGTCGTAATTTCATACAAGCAGATTCTGTCTTCCGGAAACGCCTTGACCCAATCTCGGGTAATTTTTTCCTGCTCGGGCAAGTTATTGGCAGAACACCAGTTTGCCAGAGAGTTCAGTTTCTTTTCGAACTGTTGGTACAAATATTCTGCTTTTTGTTGTGGAAAACGAAATGTAGGCTGCTCTGATTGCTGGGCAGAAGCAATTACGTTAAAAATAGCCGTTATTAAGAATAGTATCGAAAAACGGTTCATATTAAAATGAGGTTTGTAAAAACGTCAAAAACAATAAATATCGGATTTTCATTTCATTTTAATAGAAATAAACGTGGATGTCAATACATTCCGGTTTGTAAATTAGCGTTTGCCCCCTTTTCAGATTTTTTAAAATTGGTATTATATAATAGAATTTTTAATAAATATAACTAAGGAGGAATTAAACCATGAGTATAATGGCGTTTCAGTACAAAGTAGTGCCAGAAGCACCTATCCTGGTGGCGTATAACAGAGATGAGCATATTGAGCGTCAGTCGCAGGCGCCTAAAATCCAGTCTGGGCGTCCGAGGGTAATTTGCGGTATTGATCGCAAAGGCGGCGGTACATGGTTTGGCGTAAATCAACATTCAATGTTCTGCTGTTGCCTGAACCGATATAAGAAAGAAGCGCCGTTTAATCCTCGTTCTCGTGGTTTGCTTTGTCGTGAATTGCTTAATTGTCTTACCGCTCAAGACGCAGCCAAAATGGCTCTGACAGAGCTGGAAACCGGTTCGTACGCAGGGGTCAATTTTATTGTTGGCGATTTGAATTCCGCCCATTGTATTTATGGTGGGAACAAAATTGAATGCATTGACATTCAGCCTGGATTGCACATTTTTTCAAACGGAAATATGGATGATCCAGACGATGACTTGCAGGATTATTGCCGCCGACTGATTACCTTGTCCCGCTTGGATACGTCAGTAGCGTTTTTAGCGGTTACAAGCAGCGCTTTTTCCAGAAAAGCTGAATTTCCCGGACGAAAATCGCTTATTTTAGATGGCGAACCCTATCAGACGGTTTCTTCAATTTTGCTGTCATTGGCAGAAAATCGCCATCAGGCAATTCTCCAATACGCGCCTGGCAATCCCGGTGATGTCAATTTTGACGATCTGTCTGCGCTTTTACGTCAAGTGCTTTCTACCGACAGAAGTTCTGCCAACCGGAAAACAGAAAAAAATAGCTAATCAGGCAGTAGGCAGTAGTTTAATTCGGAATGCGTAATTCGGAATTCG
>JAZQDP010000492.1:0-3639 GCA_045546875.1 Thermoguttaceae bacterium
CGTTATTTTCAATCGTTCGCGATGTATTGGAACTATATTAGGTTATTGGTCGTATTTTACCGGGGGCTTACGCACCCCGGCTCGCCAACGTTTTATCCCAATTCTATCGGTTGTCGTTTACCAACGTTCGCGATGTATTGGAACTATATTAGGTTATTGGTCGTATTTTACCGGGGGCTTACGCACCCCGGCTCGCCAACGTTTTATCCCAATTCTATCGGTTGTCGTTTACCAACGTTCGCGGCGTTTTGGAACTATATTAGGTTGTTGGTCGTCGTTTACCGGGGGCTTACGCACCCCGGCTCGCCACTAACGCACCCCGGCTCGCCTAACGATAATCGTATTTCAACGGCGCGCGCCAATACAATAGCGGTGCGTTTTGCGTTAAAATATATTCTATACATCGCTTAAACGATTGTTCGGTATCGATCTTTCGCGTCGATCCGCTCGCCGTCCACCACGTTCCGCTTTTGGGCGTCGGGTACAGCGATCTCAACTTCCGGCTTCCGTACGCTTTGAAATCTCCCAAAATCTTTTCCGGTTTCGGATCGCCTTGAACGCCTGCAAGCAAATGAATATGGTTCGTTATAATCGAACAGGCAACAATCGTCCAGTTCCGAATTGCCGCAGTCTGCTCAAACTGCTCTTTTAGCGCAACCGCTTTTTGATAACTCAATAATACAGGCTCCCCTTTAACGAGGCTTGCGGAAAGTTGTTTCAGTTCCGGATAATCGACGTCGTACGGCGTTCCCGGAACGTTGTTTTTTCGTTCCGTTTCCCCGTCGCCAAATTTATTGGATACAAACCCCATTTCTGACCCCGGCAGCCATTGAGCGTAGGTCGTCCACGTTAAAAACCATAGACGGTCGAAATCAGAATACCAAATGGGATTCATCGTTTGTATTGTCATGCCAATTCATCATTTGATACAGTTCGTTAACCTGTTTGAAGTCCCAGCGTCCAAAGGAACCTAAATTGTTGACGCCGGGAACCCATTGAGTAAGCATTGTATCGCGCTTAACCAGATCGTCGTCTGCCTGAAGCCCTTTAATTTCGACAACCACGTGAAGCGGGTCTTCTTTCCCATGTCCGTCGTCCATGAGAACAATAAAGTCTGGCAGATACGTCTTTCTCTCTCCAGCGTAAACGTACGGAACTTCAAACCCGATTCCGTGATTGCGAACGTACGCCAAAACGCGGTCGTCTCTTTCCAACTGCTGACAAAACTGAATTTCCCAGTTGCTGTCGCAGATAGCGTAATTGAGATGGCATTTATTGGGGTTAGTTACCCATCGATGTTTTTTTGACGTGATAAAATGAACGCCTGTCGTAGTTCCGGAAGGATTATAGGGCGACAAAATAGCGTGAATCGACTGATCTTTACTGGCGCGAACAATCGCCTTGACGATTCGTTCGCACGCCATATCCGCCAGCGTTCGATAGACCAGCATTCCCGGAATCGTTCCTCCCTGACAGATCAAGTAATTCTCAACCCATTGATGAACGATCTTTTTGGCGGAACCGTAGAGGCTAATCGGGACTTCTTTTCCCGGCTCGCGCAAATAGTATTCCAGCAAATGCCGTGTAATGTGAAACTCAATGCTTGACGGTCGAACAGATTCGATGCCTTTAAGAGTCAAATTAATTTCCTGACCGATAATTCCGGCGTTTTGCGTAATCGTCGGACCGGTAATTTCCGGCGTAAGCGTTAATACGGAATCCTCTGAAAACTGAGCGGAAATATCAAACGACGGCAGCGGCGTTCTGTAGCCGTCAACGCGGGGGAACCGAATTTCGCAGTTCGCCCGTTCCGGCAGAGCTTTTACTGTAACCGTATCCGCCGGCGGCTGAGGCGGGGCTATTTTCGGTTTGCCGGCAAAGTCAAAGGGAATGCCGAAAATGTCGGCGTATTCGACGTTAAACAGCCCATGATCGTTAATTTCATAGGATTGCCTTCTCAAAGCGCGACCGATAACCTGCTCGCATAACAGCTGAGTTCCAAAGGCGCGAATGCCGCAAATGTGCGTAACGGTGTTAGCGTCCCAGCCCTCAGTAAGCATGGAAACCGAAACAACGCAGCGAACGGATTCGCCCAGCGTTCCTGGTTTGCCAACGGTGTTCATGACTTCGCGGAGAATGTCTTCGTCTGTGATGTTTTGCGCTCTGGTAACGTCTCCGGTTCGTTCGACAATCTCGCGCTTAAAGCGTTCTATTTCTTCCTGCGCTGCCGCTTTGAACTCTTTGGAAATCTCAACGCCGGAGTCCAACTGCTGGGAATCAATCAGAATCGTGTTCGGTTTATCCAACGGTTTCCCGTCTTCCGTAAAATTGCGAAACAGATCAAAATGACCATTCATAAACGGGCGATTATTGTTTTCGTCCGGCGGGAGATAATATCCGGAAACGTATTTGTAAACCAGTTCTGAAATAGCGGTGTTTTGACACACAATAATAAAGCACGGCGGAACCGGAGATCGCGCTTCCGCCCACAGATTAAACGTCTGAAGGTAATGAGCGTAAAGAACGTCCAACGCCGTGAGCAGCTTTACCGGCAATCGTCTCGGGTCGAGATCGCCGGCTTTTGCCCTGGATATTTTCGGCATGTCTTTCCGAATCGTCTCCCAAATGTTTCGGAACTGGGGCATTTCTGAAGAACTGGCGATGTTCTCCGCCACCGGCACGCGGGGCAGTTTGACAATTCCACATTCAATCGCGTCCATAAGCGAGAAATCCGAAACTGTCCACGGAAAGAGCGTCCCTTCCGCATAGCCAGACCCCTGAAGGAAAAACGGCGTAGCGGACAAATCGACAACGCGAATTAAATCAAAACGCTCTGCAACCGATTTCAGACCGGAAATCCAGACACGCGCCGCTTCGTTGTTCTTTTCGGATTCGTCTTCGTCCTTGTTTTTAATCGGTTCCTCTTCGTCAACGTCCAGATTTTCCGGCTTCTGCCCGTAACAGTGATGCGCTTCGTCGTTGAGAACCATCAGACGCTTCATTCCCATCAATTCCGGCATGATTCTTTGCAGCGCCTGCCCCGGCGTTTCCGTTGTTTGAAGCGGCTGACAGTCCGTTCGCCCCATGAGAAGATTCTTCGTTCCGGTCGATAAATTGAGCCTTTCCCGAAGCATAAAAGCATGGTAGTTTGTGATAACGATTCGCGCCTGCTTGACTTCAGAAAGCATTTCCGGCGGAACCAGTTCCCGCTTTTGATAATAAGAATCCGGGTCGTTGGGCTGAAGCACGCGAAGCCTATCGCGAACCGTCAAGCCGGGCGTTACAACTAAAAATCCCCTGGTAAACCGATTAGACGATGGATGACGAATTGCGTTTATCGTCTGCCATGCAATTATCATCGCCATGACCGTCGTCTTCCCGGCGCCGGTCGCCATTTTCAACGCAAATCGAAGCAAACCCGGATTCGCGTACTGGCTGGACAAGTCAATACGTTCCAAAAGACGCTTTCCGTCAGTTGTTTCAGGCGCAACTTCCGTCAGCCAGATCAACGTTTCAACAGCTTCCACCTGACAGAAAAAAGGGCGGATGTCAGAAAATTTATGAGTACGCCAATAGTTAAGCAACCGAGCCGTTTCAGAAAAAACCTTCCAAGTCGGATCGTAGCCATGTCGTCCTGTG
>JAZQDP010000493.1:0-6364 GCA_045546875.1 Thermoguttaceae bacterium
AAGGATTTTCCTATTGCGGACTGACGTCCGCGATCCAGTAAGATTTTCGGTTTCGTTGTTGGACGTGTGCAGGGCGGTGTTTTTTTCGATTTGCCTCACGCCAAGTTCGCGAAGTTCGCAAAGTTTTAAAAATTTCTTTGCGTACTCTGCGTTCTTTGCGGCTTAAAATTCCTTCGGCGGCTGGAACAGCCGCGATCCAGCAGGTCGAAGCGGTTTTCCACGTTCAGAAGATTTTTGGAGGCTTCCGCTTTTCTTCGGCGGACTGACGTCCGCGATCCAGAAAGATTATCGGTTTCGTCGTTGGGTTTCAGCAAGTCTTTGGACAAGGCGGCAGCAAGCCGCCGCACTCCCAGACGCAAGCGTGACGCTTGCGTCAACTCCTCACTCCTCATTCCTAACTTCTAACTCGCTTACGCAAGAGTAATACGACAACGCCAAGAACGAGCAGCGCCCAGGTGGACGGTTCCGGAACGCCGGAGCCGGGTTCAGGAGCGCCCAAGCCGATGAGATAAAGCCCGTCCGTTCTGCCTTGCAACGCAAACAGGTTTTGATAGTTGGCAAGCAAGCCGCTCAGGTCGGTGGTATCGGCGGCAAAGCCGTTGTCGGCAACCAGCTGATATTCAGCGCCTTCTTCCGCCCAAAGAGCGGCGTCGCCGTTCTCAAAGTAAAGTTGAATAATTGAGTCTGCGTCCAGCGTTAAAGAGCCGTCGTCTGCAACGGTCAGCGTATCGAATTCCTGAGAATCCGGATCCGGGTTGTACGCGCTGAATTCAAACAGCCCCGTTGCGCCAGCGTCAATAACGACATTGCCGATAACGGTTAAATCGCCAACAGAGTTGCCCGGTGAAAGCGTTGCGCCGGATTTGATTTCCAAATTGCCATTGTAGTCGCCTTTGAAGTCCAGTTCGCCAGCGTCAACAGTAAACGTATCGGCGGCAAACTGCGTTCCGTCCGCTTTGATCTTGAGCTGGCCGCCGCCCGTCTTGACGACGTTTCCGCCAGTAAGCGTTACATCGTCGGAGAACGTCAGCTGCTTTGGCTGCTCGTTAGCGTCGACGTTGTAAACCAAAGTCGTGTCGTTGTCAAATTCCATTGGTCCGTTTACGTTGACGGCCTCTCCTGTTAACTTCAAGGTTCCTTCGGAAACGGTCGTCTTGCCGGTGAATCCAGAGCGGTCTCCGGAAAGAGTCAGATCGCCTTTGCCGATTTTGAGCATTGCGCCGTTGCCGGAAACGTTTCCGGTAAGAGTTAAGTCGTAACCTTCGCCGACTTCAATCGTACCATCATTCGCCATTTGAACCGCGTTGTCAGTTTCGACAGATTGAGCGTCGCCGTCAACAAGCTTGATGCCCAGCTTGTATCCGCCGTTGACTTCCCAGTTCGGAATAGCAGTCGCTTCGTCAGAATTGGCTAACCAGTATTTACGCAGACCGACAATGTCTTCGCCAGCGGTTAACGCCCAGTCTTCGCCAGCTCTCTGCAAGCCGGCAACGCTGAGGTGAATTGAGTTGCCGCCTTCTCCACGCAGTTCGCGCGGGTATTCGTCGGTATTGATGCCCTCGAATACCAGCGGGTCGTCTGCAATAACGCGATATTGAGCGTTGGTAACGTTGGCGTAGGTCGTTCCGTTGCCGTCGGCAGAGGCAATCGCAACGCCCCACGGCAAATCTTCGTTGCCGGAATCGGTTCGAGTCCGATCTATTAAAGCGGAAAGCATATCGTAATACGCTTGCTCTGCGGTTCCTTTGTCGGATTCGCCCTGATGCCACAAGATTCCAGCAAAACCGTCGGAGTTTTCATTGAGAAATTCCATCGCCGCTTTGAGATTGCTGTAAATGCCATTCCAATCGTTTGCCCACTGGGTTTGGCTTGTTCCGCCGTATCCAACGGAATACGTTGCAATTGGAACGCCTTCCAGTTCAGCCATTTTATCGGCAAACGCGGGCCACGTCGAACCTCTGGTACTGTTGTCTAACGGACCTTGCTGCGGGTCAGCGTTGTGCTGCCACTGTCCGGTCTTGGGATTGTAAGCGTACGCCAGAGGCGACGTTGACGATTGAGCGGCGTCGCCGTAGTTGGTCGAGTTGGACTGACCAGCGGTGATGAAGATTTCACCAACGCCAATCTGACCGGATTTGGTTGCGATGACGTTTCCGTTGGAATCCAACGCCTGATATTGAACGTCGTGCATACCGCCGATAAGGGACGTCGTTCCGGTAAAGGTGCCGTCTGAGTTCATCGTCAGATTAATCCAGTCTCCTCCGTCAACGGACGCCTGGAGCGCATCAATCGTAATGCCGTTTGAAACCGCCCACGTTCCAGCAAGCTTAACGTCGGCTGTGTTCGCCAAGTCTCTTTGATACATTGACATGGCGTTTGTCGTCAGCAAAGCGTCGACAGGATGAACAAACGTATAGACGTTGGCAATGGCGTATCCGACTTTGGATTCGTCATGCGTCCAGTCTCGTTGACCGCCCTGATTGTTGGTTGAGGCGTTGGGATTTGTACCGATGCCGTACTGTTTGGCGCCGTTTAGATGATTCAAAGCAAAGATCGTTTGCTGCGTATCCAGCGAATGAACCTGCATAGAACCGTGTCCGGCGGCTGTACTTCCTCCAGAATCGTTTATATCGAACGTAGCGTCGTCGCCAAGTGGAATGATTCCGCTTTTCGCCTGACCATAGTTAGACGCCCAGAATTCAATATAACCCTGATTGTGTGAAATGGTTGTATTGGCAGCCGCCTGCTGTCCGGTTGCAGGATCGTTGATTAAACCTTGAGCCGCCGTTGCGTTGGTAGTAACTTCCAGGTTATTCACAACCTGCTGATAGAATTCCCCGGAATTGGACGTAGGAATGCCAATTCTGCCAATATCGTTTGTCATGGCGTCAAAGGACGCGAAAACGTACGTCAGCGGATCGTTTAACGTTTGAGCGTATTCCATATAATAACCAACGCGGTCAAAGAGAATGCCTTGACCTTGGAGCGCAGCAAGGTTGTTGACGATGTCGTATTTAACGCCGTTGTCATGCCAGTTCGTTCCCATTTGAGTTGTCAAACGAACGCCCTGAACCATCGTGTATTCCGATCCGTTTGTAACGTTTGCCATGCCGGGAGCCAAAGCGGCTTCCGCCATAACGTACAGAGTTCGGTTGGAATACTGAGACGCGTTGGAGTTCGCTCCCTGATCGCCGTTGAACGTGTAGTCCGGATCGCCGGCGCCCGTATTGTTGTTTCCGATTCCAATATCGATTGTTCTGCTTGCAGATGTAGCAACGCCGTTCCAGGCGTTAAGAGCCATAACGGTCTGATTGTTTCCGTAATTGTGAATCTGGAAACTGCCGTAAGATCCGTTTGTCGGTTTATCGCCAGTGTCGTATGCAGAATCGCTGGCTCCCGGAATGCTGGCAGAATTCGTTCTTTCGTAAGTATTCTTCCACATTTCAATGTTGCCAGACAGACCCGTTCCGTTGATAACGCCGGGAACGTTAGAAGAAACCGTCAGATTGTTGACCAATCCCTGACGAATCGAGCCGTCAAAAGGCATGCCTATATTCGCTGGATTATTTGTAGTAGCGTCGTAGGACGCGTAGGCGTAATCTGTACCAGTTCCATCGGCTTTTTCCAGCGTCATATAATAGGCAACTCGTTTGAGCGGCATGCCTGCCAAATCGCCCAGATTATTGAGGTTGTTGACTGTGTAATTGTCTGCAGAATACGTTCCGTTAAGCGGGCAGTCCAGCTTGTAAACCAGGTGCATGTTGGCGGCTTCAGACTGAATCGGCTGGAAGTGTTCCGCGTCCATGTCAGACAAGACCGGCTTGGCAAAGGTGTAAATGTTGGCAATCGCATACCCGGTTTTACCAGAATCAAAAGTCCAGTCTCTCTGACTGCCGCTGCTGTTGGTTGAGGCGTTAGGATTTGTACCGATGCCGTATGCTTTAGCCGCTCTAAAGTTGTTCAGAGCAAAAATGGTTTGTTCCGTGTCAACGGAATGAATCTGCATGGAGCCGTGTCCCAGCGTCATATTATTGCCGGAGTCGTTGATGTCAAAAGTATTTCCATCGCCCTGAGTGATAATATTTGCTTTTTCTTTGCCGTAGTTGGACGGCCAGAATTCCAGATAGCCGGTGTTATGAGCGTAGGTTGTATTGGGCGTTGCCTGAGTATTTGTGCCCGGCGCGCTGATAAGCCCTTCAGTCGCAGGAACGTTTGTTGTTACCTGCATATTTTTGACGGTTTGCTGATAAGATTCGCCTGTTCCGTATACCGGGACGCCGATTTTGGAAATGTCCGCCGTCATCGTATCGAAAGACACAAAGACGTAATTCAGATCGCTGTTGGCGGTTTGAGCGTATTCCATATAATAGCCAACGCGATCAAACGGACCAAGCGTCTTTTGCAGCTGAGCAACGTTATTGGCAATGTTATAATCGACGCCCTGATATTCCGCGTTCCATTCGGTATTCATCTGCGTGGTCAGTTTAGCTCCCTGAACCAGAACGTATTTGGAAGCGTCTGAAACGTTGTCCATGCCCGGCGCGATAGCGGGTTGAGCCAAAACGTAAAGCGAACGAGTTTCATATTTAGACGCGTTGGACGTGTTTTTATTGTCTCCGTTGAAGGTATAGTCTGACGAACCAGCGCCGGTGTTATTTCCAATTCCAATATCAATGGACTTGTTTCCGCTTGCCTGACCGTTCCACTTGTTTAACGCCATAACCGTTTGACCTGCGCCGTAGTTGTGAATCTGGAACGAACCATAGGTGCCGTTGCCGGTGGGGTTATCGCCAAAATCGAATTCACTGCCGCTGGCATTAGGAATGTTGGCAGAGTTATTTTGATTGTAGTCCGTATTCCACATTTCGATGTTGCCCGTCGCGATTCCGCTTCCGTTGACAACGCCTGGAACGTTGGAACGAACTGTCATATTATTAACCGTCTGCTGACGAACAGAGCCGTCAAACGGCAGACCCAGCTGATTCAAGTCGTTAGTCGTTGCATCGTATCCAGCGTAGGCGTAATCGACCGAACCGTCAGCCTTTTCCAGCGTCATATAGTAACCGACTCGTTTGAGCGGCATGCCGGAAAGGTCTGAATTAACAGAGTTATTAATTGTGTAATTATTGGCGCTGTATTGTCCCTGAAGAGGGCAATCGAGTTTATAGAGCAGTTTCATGCCGGAAACTTCGCCGGAAATAGCGGAGTAATCTGATTCGCTCATTTGAGAAAAGACCGGTTTGGCGAAGATATCCAGCTGTTTGACGTTATAAGATTGTGAATTAACTGCAAACGTCCAGTCCGGTCCCGTATTGCCAATATTGCTGTTTCCTACACCCAGAGCCGCGTCTTCGCCAGCGTTGTTCCAGTTATTGAACGCGAAAATCGTTGTTCTGTTTTGATAGTCATGCACCTGCATGGAGCCATGAAAACCGTTGGTCGCCTTGTCGCCAAAATCATAGCCCGAACGGTTGTTGGCGCCGCTGGCGTTAGGAATGCCTGCCGCGTTGTTCTGCTCGTAGTTGAGATACCAGAATTCGATGTTGCCCTGTGAAACAGACGTTCCTGCCGTATTGAGCAAGGGCGACTTGGCTTCGTAATACAGATTATGAACGTATCTTTGCTGAATGTTCTGATTGGCATAAACCGGAACGCCAATGCGCGTCAAATCGCTGGTGTATGCGCCAAAAGACGTATAGCAGAAATTGTCCTCGCCCAAATTCAGACGATAGGCAACCGATTCAATCGGACCCAGGTTCAAATTGGAGTTGTTAACAGAATACGGAACTCCGTTAACCTTAAAATTCGAGTAGTCCGGAATCGAAAGCGAATAGATGTGGGAATACCCCATCGCTTCGATTTGCTCATCTGTTTTAAACGTCTGAGCGGACGACAAAGCAACAATGCTAACCGCGAGCGCAACGGCTCCCACAATACTGGAAATGTATGTTTTCATTTCGTGTTGTAACAATTATAACGGATGTACGAAAAACCGAAAATAGTCCAATTACATAATCTCGGCTAGTTTATTATTGTACCACAATTTTTAAAAAATGCATAAAATGGAATTGAAGATTTTAGAAAATTCTTAAAAAAATTAAAAAATTGAGCAAAACAATCCTTTTTTGGCGTCTGACAAACCGAAACCGATTTGACACAGAAAAAACATTGGAAATTACAAAACCTGAAGATTGTTAATTATATTAGAGAATATTCTTTAGAGCGTTTTTTCCTCTCAGCGGCAAGCCGCAGCGTTTTTGGTAAGGAGAATACTCGTAAAAATATTATACGGTGCAGAAAACGTTGCGAATTGCGAAAGATTGGAATGCGGTAATGTAGTGGGTGTTAGCGAACGGAATTACGC
>JAZQDP010000494.1:0-6133 GCA_045546875.1 Thermoguttaceae bacterium
TGATAAACCTGATTCGTGCGTTATCGCAAGAAACAGAAATAACCAAGCTAGCGGCTAGTAGCTAGCGGCTTACTTTATCGTTCCCATCTCAAAGCGCGTAAAGACGCCGCCTTACAGGGAACAGAAACGCTGCCGTTGCTGACGCGGAATTTCTCGCCGGTTACGCAGTCAATCAGAACGCCGTTGGGAAGGTCGTCAATTTTGACCTTTTGGTCTGTATAGGCGAGGTTGCAGACGGAGTACCAGACGCGATTCTGTCCGGCGTCGATTTTTCTGACCCATTCCTGACCATACTTTTCTTTTTGAATCAGCACGCTGGGCAAGGCAGGAAGCGACAGAAACGCCTGAGTAAATTCTCGATAAACGTCCGGGAACCCGCGCTGATACGTGTTGCCGCACAGATACCCGATTTGCGTCGGGTCGCCTTTGGCAACGGCGGCGACTTCCGCCAGGACGCTGAACCGTCCGGCGCGTTCGACATCCGCGACGAAGTAGCCGAGAATCTCTGTTGCTTTTCCGTCGATTTCAGCGTTCATCTCGTTTTCGTTGAGGCAGAAATGCCGAATCGCGGTCAAGCCGGCGCGGGAGCGGAACTGTTCCATGTCCTCGTCAGCGGAATAGAATTTATTGAACGTATAGGAGAACATGGCGTCGGTCGAGTTCTTAATTCCAGCGGGGTACGCCGGCGGCGTGGAATGTCCGACTTCGTGTCCGCCCCAGTCCATCTGCCAGGACAGAATTGATTTCGGGTACATGTGTTTCTCTAACACCTCCGTCAAGGGCAGCTGTTTGACGTACCGCTTTTCGTAACATTCTTCCTGAACTTTCGTTTCCCAGTATTCCGGGTTGTCGTTGACGACGCACATTTTGTAACGCCAAGAGTCCTTTTTCCCTTCGCCCGCCAATTGAGAGGGAATCGGCCAGCCGGGTTCGGAACTGTCGGCTGTAAAGAGGACGAACGACTTCGGGTCGTTTTTCTCTCGCAGGTATTTCGCAACGTTTTCGATAAACTGAGCGCGTTTCGAGAACCACCAGATTCTGTACTTGTCGAGCAGTTGAGAGTCCTTTTGAATATCTTCTCTTGTAACGGCTTTGCCGCCGTTCGCCTCGGACGCAAACTGTTTGAGGTTGTTGTCGTTGAACGATACGGGAATGCTTGACGGTCGGCATCGAATCCAGGCGCCGAGGAATTTCGGGACTACCTTTTTGCCGTCCGCCGTTTCCGCGCCGTCTTTGTATTTGAGAACCGTCAGGTCGAGAATTTTCTGGAAGTCCGTCAGCGTGTCGGGATCGGCGACGTCAACGTTGGCGCGTTCGCACCACCAGATATGCGTGTACTTGTCGCCGCCAGAGAGACGCTTGGCGCGCTTTTGCGAACCGAGAGCTTTGGACTGGTCGCCCCCGATTGCGCCGTAATATTCATAATAGGGCAGAATCGGCATGTCGTACTGCGCCGCCAACGCGACGATATGATCCCACAGGTCGTTGTTAAGCGGCTCGTAAATCCAGCCGTTTCCGCCGTAGGGTTCGGAATTCCAGCCTTGATTGTATCCGAATTCCAGCAGGTCTTTGCAGAAGACGTTGACGCCCATCGCCTTCGACCATTTCATCTTGTACTCATACCAGTCGGGAATGTTGGTAACGCCTCGATAAACCGGCTGACGCTGCTCGGCGTTCTTTTCCATTGTAACAGCGCCGTCTGCCATCTCTTCCCGCCAGAACAGGCGGCGTTTAGGTAAATCCTCGGGCGGATAATTTATCTTCGCCGTCAGCTTGGACTCGTCATTGACAGCGTAGAGACGAATCGTCGCCGCCGCCGCGCCTTTGGACAGCGGATCCAAATATCCCGGCAGCTGGCTGAGAATGACCCAGAAACCGTCTTCCGGATTGAGTTCCCGCTTGCCGGCTCCGCGATACCGCGTTATCGGGCAGAACCGGTCGTGAAGCCAGAACAATCCTGACCACGTTTCCAGACGTCCGGACAAAGGCAGCGTAAGCGATTCCGGGTTCGTGTTGACGTACCGCCCCATCAGGGCATCGCCAACCGTCGCTCCGGTCGAAACGCCGTTGATTGTCTCGTTCCCGCCGTTGTGAACGAAAAACGCCCGGCTGGCGTCTTCGGGAAACTCGACGCACAAAATATACGCCTTCCCCGGCTGAAGGTTCAAGCCCTTCCCGACTTTCCACGCCATGTACTGCGGCGATTTCTCGTTGGGAGGCAGAACCCGGCACGGACGTCCGCAAAGCGTCTCGACCTTGGACGCGCCCGCAGGAAATTGAGTAAACAGTTCAGGGTCGGAAACGCCATCAGCACAACGGATTTCCTGAACGAGGGTCATTTTTCCCCATTCGGGAGGAACAGCCGCCTGAGCGACCCCAACTAGTAACAGAAAAACAATAACGGTAATCATGGCTAATACTAATGGGAAAATGTATTAATAAAAACAGGTTCGTTAGGTTACACTTTATCGAACCAACAACATCTGAAAAGCATCTAATTATTCTATACACGACCTAATCAATATCGATAGAAATCCATCTTTAAGAATATTTTACACAATTCTAAAAAAAACTGCAAGAGCCTCTTGAGGGGCGCGCGTTAAATTTAGGGTCGCTACAACTGTAACCGTGGAAAATATAGCCGCTAATTTTATCTAAACCGTTTATTTTAGTTCTCTATCCGCCACCACGTGTTAAAATAACAAAAACAAATTAACTTTTCCGATAAAATTGATTTTTTTGATTATGTCAAGTTTATCGACAGACGATAAGAAAAGTAAAAAGGGCGCTGTTTTGGCTGTCCTGATAGTATATTTATTGTATTTCCACCGCATAATTGAACGATTCAAAATGCAGACAATTCATTCACAAATATCCGCCGCTGTAATTTCACTTGCATTATTCATAACAGGCACGGTTTTCGCAACGGATTTTACGCCAATGAATCCGCTCTTTGGCTCGTCTTCCGGCAATCCGGAACCCGTCGTTAAGCAGCCGGAACTGTTACAGCTTCTCCCTCCAGACGCCGTAGAGGCTCCGTCGTCAGAACCGGCAGCGAACGGGTCGGCGCCGCTCAACATTCCAGACCCGCCGGAGGACGTCGATTTGGATTTAACGATAATCCCTGCCCCGCCAACGCCAACAAACCCTGTTCCTGCGCCGTCGGATCAGATAATCGAATCCGCTAAATCGGCTCAGTATATTGAAAATCAAATTGTCGAAAAGCAGGATAACAGTAAAGACGTCGTTCCAGCCAGCAGCGGAAACAGCATTGCCAATAACAGTAATTCCGAATACCCTATCGCTCAAGTTGGATTTTTATCCTCTCGAGTTGAATCTGTTCCCAATTACAGAATCGCTCGGTCAACGCTGCCAGACCCGGACTTGACTTCCTCAACAGCCAGCTTTACCCTTACATCGTATCCGGATAACGGATTGTATTCGCCGCCCAATATCGTTCCCTTCAACTCGGTATCGACATCCGATTCTGCGCCAGCAACAAAAATCATCACGAAAGACGCTCACATAAACGCCTCCGAAACGCTGCCAACTCCTCCGGCTAAACTTCCAGCCAAACTAACGGCTAAATTGCCTCAGGAGCTTGACGTAGAAGGGTCAAACCCGCAAATGGTTCGAGACGATTACGATTATCAACAATTGCGAGAAGAGCTTTTGGGAGAAATCGAAAAACGCGCATGGCGTTCAGGCGATTTTCAAATTATACCCTACGGAAAACTGTGGGCAAGCATGTCTTACGAAACCAAGCCAACGCAAATCGGTTCCGCTCCGTTTTTCGTAACCGCTCCGTCCAATACCGGCAAACAGGCGCACGTCGATTATCGCGGCACGATTTTAGGCGCCAACATTAAAGCTCCCGGATTGACTTTTTGGGAGAACTTCAGATTTAGCGGCAAAGTAGAATTTGACCTCCAAAGAACAATCGATTTCGACAACAAAACAACTGTTCATTTGCGGCATTGCTATGTTGAAGCGCTTTCCGACGAATGGCGCATTTTAATAGGACAAACGTGGGACGTCGTTTCTCCATTGGCGCCGGGAACTTTATGTTATTCTGCCGGCTGGATGGACGGAAACGTCGGCTATCGTCGCCCCCAAGTTCGATTAGAACGCTACTTTAATGTTTCACCTTGTTTTCAGTGGAAACTACAGGGTTGCTTGAGTTCAACGTTCGCGGGCGACTCAAACAGTTTGCTGGGTTCGGATTATCGATTAAAATACAGTTCCTGGCCCATCGTTCAGGGGCGAATTTCCGCCGTGTTAGGCAATCGACGCTGCGCCCATAAACCGATGGAAATTGGGGTTGCCGGGCATATTGGCGATCTGCAATACGGTCAATTAGTTCCCGGAAGTGAGGATATAAATTACAACGCTAAAACGTGGGGAGTTTATCTTGACGCTTATATTCCAATATCCTGCCGATTCGGGATTCAGGGCGAACTGTTCAAAGGCGAAAACCTCGCAATGTTCCTGGGTGGAATCAATCAGGGCGTTATGAGAAGCGCAGCAGGAACACCAGAATCCATCGCCGCTCAGGGCGGGTGGATCAACCTGTGGTTCAATCTCAACGATTATATTCAGTTCCGCGTTGGGTACATGATCGACGACCCGCAAGGCGATATCGATGAAATCGAACCTGGCTCTGCATTGCAAGCGCGAACGCTCAACCACAGCCTGTTTGCCAATATCAAGTGCGACATTACCAAAATGTGGTGGGTCGGTCTGGAATACAGCCATGTAGAAACCAGCTGGACTGGCAAGGAAACGGGAGTTTCCACCTGCGACCGCGTCGACGTGGTGAGCTACTTTTCTTTTTAACGATTACGGGTATAATTAGGCAATAGACAATAGGCAGTAGGCAGTAGGGAATAGGGACGACGCTTTGCTAATTGCTAATTGCGTAATTGCTAATTAATTTCAGAAGGCTTTAGGGAGAATCCATGTTTGTTGACAAAGTATCGATTAAAGTTTCAGCAGGCCGCGGCGGCGACGGTTGCGTAAGTTTCCATCGAGAAAAATTCGTTCCTAAAGGCGGTCCAGATGGTGGCGATGGCGGTCGTGGAGGCTCTATTTTTTTAGTTGCGACAGACGGGATGAATACGCTTGAAAGCCTGTCGCACCGCAAGTCTATTCGCGCTCAAAACGGTCGTCCTGGAGCGGGAGACAACTGTACCGGCGCCAATGCCGAAGATTTGTTTATTCCCGTGCCCGTTGGAACAGTTGTACGCGATGCCGACAACGATTTTATTCTCAAAGACCTTGTCAATCCCGGCGATATGGTAAACGTTGCCAAAGGAGGCATTGGAGGCAAAGGGAACGTCCGATTCAAAACAGCGCAAAATCGCGCTCCACGAGTCAGTACGCCAGGAACGGAAGGCGAACAGCGAAATTTAATTCTCGAAATGAAAGTAATCGCTGACGTTGGGCTGGTCGGAAAGCCAAATGCCGGCAAGAGTACTCTTTTATCCCGGCTTTCATCTGCTCGACCTGAAATCGCTTCCTATCCCTTTACGACGAAAATTCCAAATTTGGGACGCGTGCAAGTCGATTACGACCATGGCTTTTTCATGGCTGATATTCCCGGATTGATCGAAGGGGCTTCACAAGGCGTTGGATTAGGACACGAATTTCTGCGTCATATTGAACGAGCTGGAATTATCGTTCATCTGGTTGAACCAACTCCTTTTGACGGCACAACCGCTTTAGAGAATTATAAAAACATTCGTAAAGAACTGGAATTGTACAACGACGAACTGTGCCAACGTCCGGAAATTCTTGTTGTAACCAAAGCGGAATTGCCTGGCGCTCAAGAGGTTCAAAAAGAATTGGAAACGTTTTCCAATAAACCTGTTTTACTCATTTCGTCTGTTACCGGTCAAGGGTTAAACGAACTCAAAATCGCAATTGAAGCTGAACTTCAAAAAGCAAAACAAAAACCGGTTGAAGAAGAGAAACAAATCTGGGAAAAGCTGTAAGATATTACTCTTTCGATAAGCAGGCAGTAGTAAGTTGCGGAAAATATTGTGAAACGCTTGCGTAATTCCGAATTCCGAATTACGCATTCCGAATTAAACTACTGCCTACTGCCTGATTAGCTATTTTTTTCTGTTTTCCG
>JAZQDP010000495.1:0-3247 GCA_045546875.1 Thermoguttaceae bacterium
CCGTTCGCTTTGCGAACTCCATTACCGCCTTCCAATCCAATTGCACCCCAGAAACGGACGGTTCCCGATTTTATCGCTGCCCGTAGTAAGCGTTGGGGCCGTGTTTTCTGTTGTAATGCTTTTGTAAGACCCAGGGTTCCAGGTTTGGCGCGTCGGGATTGATAGCCAGCGTATCTCGCGCCATGACGGCTACCGCTTCCAAAGCGACCGCGTTTTTAACAGCGTCATGCCCATCGGCTCCCCAGGTAAACGGACCGTGTCCAGCTGCCAAAACAGCGGGAATCTCAACCGGATTGAGCTTTCCCTGCTTAAATCGCTCGACAATAACTCTGCCGGTGTTGACTTCGTATCCAGCGTTGATTTCCTCTTCAGTTAACGGTCGAGTCAGCGGAACCGATCCGTAGAAATGGTCTGCATGCGTCGTTCCGAAACAGGGGATTTCTCGTCGCGCTTGCGCCCAGGAAACAGCGCAGGAACTGTGCGTATGAACGATTCCCTTTAAGAGTTTAGCGTTGTTTTCCCTGGAATACTGCAAGAAAAAACGGAACAGCTCGACGTAAGTCGGCGTATCGGACGATGGTCGATTCGCCCCCTCAATTACCGCGCCGTTCAAATCGACAACGACCATATCTTCTGGCGTCATACTTTCATACGGCACGCCGCTGGGCTTGATAACAAAAGCGTCCCCTTGTTCTGTCAGCTGACCAACGTTGCCCCACGTCAACGTAACAAGACCGTATTTGACCAAATTGAGGTTTTCCTGACAAACGATTTCTTTAAGTTCTTTAATGTTCATTTTGGTTGAAATAAATGTTGCTGAAAACAGCCTTTATCTACTTTGGCATTCTTCCGATAACGACTTTATGGTCATAGAGTTTTCCGTTTCGAAAAAAGATAATCGGAACAGACTTTCCCGGTCTTGTTGTTCTGACTAAAAACGTTAAATGCTCTTTGTCTTCGACAACGGTGTCGTCATAATAAAGAATAATATCGCCATAACGCAACCCCGCCTGCCCGGCTGGAGTGGATTGAGGCGGAGTGAGTATTCTGGCTCCAGAATGCGGGGGGTAAACAGGGGTCTGTCGATTGGTAAACAAAGCGGAAAAGACGCCCAGTTTAATGGCGTCGTTGGTTGAGTAGTTTTGATCAAACGGGGCGCCGAGCCAGCCGCGTTCAACGCGACCGGACAGAATAAGCTGGTCAATAACCGAGCTTGCCATCTTTACCGGGATGGCAAACGAAACCCCTTCTCCAAAGCCGCTGGCGCTGGCAATCGCGGCATTGATGCCAATCGCCTCGCCGCGTAAATTCACTAAAGGACCTCCGCTGTTGCCGGGGTTAATTGCGACATCGGTTTGGATATAGTCCTGAATTTCGCTCGACGTCCTGCCGACTTGCAAATTTCGTCGCCCCTTGGCGCTGACAATCCCGCTGGAAAAGGAATTCTTCAATCCAAACGGGCTGCCGCCGGAAATGACAAAATCGCCCACTTGAACGGAATCGCTGTCGCCAAATTCTAAGGGTAAATATTCTCCCTGAATTTCTAACAGGGCAATGTCAGTCGCGGGGTCTGAAAGAATCTTAACGGGATGAATAACCCGCCCGTCGGATAAATATATGTTGACGTTTTTAGGGGTGTCGATGTTTTCTTCCGCATGGATAACATGACCGTTGGTAACAACGTACTGTTTTTTCATGCGTTCGATAATAAACCCGGCTCCCGCCTCGTTATTGAGTTCTTTAGCCGGTCGAACCGACGCCCCGCCGGGGCGATGAATAGCCGTTGTTTCTATATGAACCAGCGTGGGGCGCATAAGACGAATCGCAAGATGAATCGACTCAGAAACCGTTGGCGGATTGTCTGAGCTTCGCAGTCGATTCACAATGTTTTGGCGCCCGTGAATCGTATACTCTTCCGGCAATGCAAATATCGGATGGAGCCGCTTTGAATCAGAGGAATTCTGTGATGTTGTAACGCCTGGCTGGGCGTAGAGATATATTCTCCCCTCAAGCCATGTTCCCAAAAGAAACACAACTAAAAAAATTATCAGATTTTTATTTTTTGTTAAAAAAAACATTAAAATCTACAAGTTGTCAAACTTGAAGCGTAACGATTGACGTTTTAGTAGTCGTAATCGTCGTCGTAGCCGTCAGCTTCTTCTTCCATCTGACATTTCAGGCAAAGTTCTGCATCTGGCAACGCTTCAAGACGTTCCAACGGTATCGGGTCTCCACATTCTTCGCAAAAACCATACTCTCCCAAATCCATTTTATGCAACGCGTTGTTAATGGTTGCCAACTCTTGAGATTCTTTTTCCGCCATTTGAAAGCGCATTTCGGAATGTACGGAGTCAATTGCCACGTCTCCTGCATCGCCAGAAGAATGTGTGGGGTTTTCCGTTTCCAATCCGCCGCGCAAAGACGAGATGATTTCTATCCGCCGCGCTTCCAGTTCTTGCCGAATTAACTCGATTGCCGCTTGACGTTGTTTAGTCATAACTCGAGCCGGATTTTTGGGTTTGGGCTTTGCAACTGGTTGGGGTTTTGCTGCTTCTTGTGGTTTTTTAACGGGTTGAGGCTTCGCAGCTGGCTGAGTCTTTTTAACGGGTTGTTCTACTTTGGGAGTTTTGGAAACTGGCTTAGTTCCAGTCTGCTTTTCCGCTTTTTTAACGGTTGATTTCTTTACCGGTTCCGGCATTGCAACTTTTTTCCCTTTTGGCGTTGTTTTTTTGACGGCAGTTTTCTTTACGGGTTCAACGTTTGCCGCTGACTTTGCAGGCGTCTTTTTGACAGACTTTTTTACCGGTTCCGGCTCAACGCGTGTTTTGCTTGTGGATTTAGAAGTCGATTTAACCACAGGTTTAGCAGTTGCGGATTTTTTCTTTGCAAGATTCTTAACAGGAGTTTTAGTAGGATTAGCAACTGATTCAGCTTTTTTAGTTGTCGCTTTCTTCTCAGACGTCTTTTTCAGGGCAGGTTTTTGGGGATTTGTCGTTTTGGATTTCGACGCTTTGCCTGCGACAGCTGTTGATTTGGAAGCGCTTCCCTTGGGCGCTTTCTTCGATACGGGGGTAGTCACGGACGTCTTGGATGCCTTTTTGCCAGCCATCGGAGTTCTCCTGTGTTACAGCCTTAGCAAATTCATACTGAACTCGATAAGACGATTAAATAAAAATATAGTCCAGAATCTTTGATTCTGATAACTTGTCTGATGTTATATACGATATATTTGCCATTAACAACAGGG
>JAZQDP010000496.1:0-12148 GCA_045546875.1 Thermoguttaceae bacterium
ATAACCAAGCTAGCGGCTAGGAGCTAGGAGCTAATAGCTGCGAAAACGCTTTATTCCCCTTAGCCCCATTTCTTCCCATGACGCCCATGATTAATACTCTGTACCTTCCAGAACTTCGTGAAATGCTGGCTCAAAACGATAAAGAAGGTCTCAAGGTCTTCTGTGAGTCTTTGCATCATCCGTATCAAACGGCTGAATTTATGGAAGGGCTTACAGCGCAGGAATGTTGGGCAGTTCTTCGCTGTGCGGATATGTCTGACCGCGTGGATATTTTCCTGTATCTGCCGTGGGAAAAACAGGTGGAAATGCTCGAAACGAGCGACCCGAAAGAAGCCGGCGAGTTCATCGCCTTTCTGCCGCCAGACGACCGAGTTGACCTTCTCAACGAATTGCCAGACGATATTAGCGAAAAAATCATGCAGATGGCTCCGGAAGAGGATCGGCATGATATTCAGCGCTTGTCTCAGTATGACGAAAATACCGTCGGCGCGATTATGACCACCGCTGTGGCTAAAATCACAGAGAATCTCACTCCTCGCGAAGCCGTTACCGCCGCTCAAAAACAGGCGGAAGAGATGGAAACGATTTACTACTTGTACGTTGTCGACGAGGAAGACCATCTGCGTGGGTTGCTCACCTTTCGAGAACTGATTTGTTCCCTGGGCAAGCCGGACGTCAAGGTTTCTGACATCATGGAACGAAACCTTATAACCATCCGTCCAACAGAAGACCGGGAAGAGGCGTCCAAGTTGGTTGCCAAATACGACGTGTTGGCTCTGCCTGTGGTAGACGACGAATACCATCTAATCGGTATTATTACGCACGACGACGTCATGGACGTTGTTTTGGACGAAGCGGAAGAAGACGCTCAAATCGCAGCAGGCGTTAGCCCCCTTGAAGGGGATTATTTAGACTCGCCCATTTCCACAATTGTCTGGAAACGCGGAATGTGGCTGGTTATTTTGTTTATAGGAGCTTTTTTAACCGCATTTACTCTCAATCGGTACGACGAACAGTTATCCCAGTGTATTTGGCTTGTTATATTTGTTCCAATGATTGTTTCCGCCGGCGGAAATTCCGGGAACCAGTCCGCAACGCTGGTTATTACCTCTTTAACAAACGGGTCTATTCATCCGTACGACGTTGCTCGAGTGCTTCGGCGCGAGATACTTATCGGATTGTCTTTGGGTTGCATACTCGGGCTTGTTGGAATTGGCTATTCTCTCGGGTACTCCTGGATGAATAGCGACGTACCCTGGTATCAGGTTTCTGTCGTGTTGCCCTCAACGCTGATTCTTGTCGTGTTGTTTGGCTCTGTTATTGGGGCGATGTTGCCATTGTTCTTCTCAAAGATTGGACTTGACCCCGCCTTAATGAGCAATCCGTTTGTTGCAGGAATTATTGACGTTATGGGGCTTGTTATTTATTTGCACGTAGCGTTCTTTTTCCTGCCGAGGTTAAGTTATTAGAATTCGGAATGCGGAATGTGTAATTCGGAATTCCGCTGTCGCGATCCCCTCGTGGGGGGTGTGTAACGATTGTGTAATTCCTAATTCCGCATTCCTAATTAATTTGCCTACTCGCCGCCTGCCAACTTAGTTTTCTTTGACAACTAATATTTGGTGTATGGCAGCCAAAGCCAGAGCCAATAAAATAAGGGGAATTCTAAGCGAATAAAACTCTTTTTCCTTTTGTTCGGTAGAATACCGTTCTCCCCATTGACCAGATTCGAGGGTTTGCAAGTCGGATTCCTTTCGGTTAATGGCGTTGACGGCAGCGTAAATCTTTTGATCGTCGTAGGCAAGTTCGTAAAGCCCAACGTCGTATGGGGAAAAAGCCGCCTGACCAAGCCGAAATTTTACGGACTCGTTTTTTTTATGAGGGGTAATCGCCTCAAGAGTTGACGAATCGCTTTTAACGGAGTTGATTACAAACGGTTCACCCGCTTTTACGCAGCTTGAATTTAGCCCCGGCATCGACAACGCCCGCTGTTTAACAACGTTGTAAATGAAAATAGGGAAATTCGGACTTTGAATTAAATTTGACAACTCCGGAATGAGCGCCACGCGTATTGTTCTGTCGCCTGATAACGAGACGCTTTCCACAATCAGGGGGACGTCTCCGACGGAAAGCAAAGCGCTTTCGTTTGGTTCGAGTTTTCTGTCTTTATTTTCAACGCCCCAAAGGATGCCAGAGAAATCCGTACCGACCATGAGTTCATTTGAGCTGTTAGCGATATACGGACCTTTATAAACCGTTGGTTCGATTTTGTCTAAAGGTTCATCAGGAACGGTAAATATCAACTTGTACGCTTGATTCTCCTTGTTTTCTTCTTCCGTCAACTGGCGGTCGGTAACAAATAAATCTTCATTGTCAGTTACGAATTCGATTTTTCTTTGCCCGTCTTGAGATAACTCAATCGCTTTTTTAACAGCTGGGAGTAAAACCGGATTGGAAATATTTACGCAAACTCGAATCGTTTTCCGGGGCAATTGCGGCAGAATAGCCTGATTGTCAATTTTTAGAGCGTCGTCGGGCAGTTCAAAGGTTGCAATCTGATCGGACGCGACAGACGTCTTGATTTCAATCGTTTTCCCCTCTGGAATGGAGACAGGGAAATCAGAGTTTTTTTCAGCTTTCAATTTGCAAACGACGTCTTGTTTTTTGGCTGACAAGTTAGCAACCTCGACGATGACCATATCCAGCCCCGCAACAGAAGAAGGATGTCGAACGACAGAGGTAAAAGCCAGATTGTCTTTTGGGGTTCCAACGGACAGAACCGTAACTTTTCCGTCTTGAGCCAAACTTTGTCGGTTCTGGTCTGTAACAATGACGGCGTGCGCTTGAGAACCAGAGGGGCAAAAACGTTCTAATGCCTCTTTTATCGTTAAATCGTCGCATTGAGGGGATTGGGTTCCCGCAGTTTCCCACTGACTCAATCTCGATTCCAGTTCAGTAAAGCTTTCGTAGGGTTTACCGTCTCTAATTGCGGATTTACCAACCAAAATCACGTCAACGGGAAAGACGATTTTGCGTTCATTGATCCATTGATGAATTTTCTCAATTGCGCTTTTTTGATTTGCTTTCATAGACCAGGAATCGTCCAGAATCAATACTGTGGGAGCGTCTTGTGGACGCCATCGAACGTGGACGTCAGCGGCGGCAAAAACCAGGAGAGTAAGAATAATCGCTTCTAAAAGCAGCAGCCAGCTGGAAAACGTCTTTTGCAGACGCTGCCCTTGACTGGATGACAAGTTGGGAGACGACCACAGAAAAAGCGCTGAAACCACCTGTTTTCGAGAACGGTTTTTTAACAGATAGATTACCACGACAACCGGCAAAGCGGCAAGGGCGATAAGGGATAATGGGTACTCCAAAAACATGACTGAGAAATAATCAGGACGATGTGAATGAGTTTGTATTTAAGTTGCGAGTTGCGAGGATTTTAATGAGGCGCCTTGCGTAATTCCGCATTCCGAATTTTCCTAATTCCGAATTCTTCCTACTGCCTCAGGGCGCAATTTGCACGCCCAGAGCGTTGGCATTATGTCGAAGCGTATTGGCGGGACCCAGCCCAACAGGTCTGTTTAGAACAACAGGTTTATCGTTTTGAGGACGATAGACCATCGTCGTTGACCCGCCGCCGTCCAGATTGACTGCGTCGTAAGCGCCTAACTGTAAAAGGATGTTGGCGCACTCAAATAAGCTTGTTCCCACGCTAAAATTGGGCTGGCGACCGTCAATTGTTACCAAATAGACGTATTTTTTATCTTGAGATATGCCAACCAAGGTTCGAGGATGACGATTTTTGAGATACGCAAACGAATTAACTTGTTCATCTGAAAACGGATTTTTCCCATCTTTAAGAACTAAGCAGCGTCCGGAAACGGCTGTTTGGATATTATCCAGGGAATCGTTTTGAAGAACGGTTCGAATTTCAGCAGAACCGTCTTTATTTTGAATGAACGAGGGGTAGTTGTCCATTGTTGGAGAAACGAGAACTCCTTGGGAAACGACTAACCCTAAATTATCCGCCGGACCGCGAGACACTCTGGTTTGAGCGTTAAACGGTCTATAGAAATTGGCGTTGACGGCAACAGCCATATTTTCCTCAATTACGCTGTCGGTAAGAATACGACGGTCTGTTTCATTTTCATCGGCAACCCAGTCTTTGCTTCGCGAAGTTGTATGGAACTTCAACTTGGGATTCGTCGCGTTGATTCGCAAAACGTTGACGTTTAACTGCGGTTGATCGATTGTGAACTGAACGTGTTCAATGCCGTCAAACAGAGTTTTCCATTTAAGATTTTTTGGGACGTCTTGAGCGTGGACGGCGTTGACAAGACAACCTGCCAAAAAAACGGTTAATACTGGCAATCTAAAAAAATTGTAAATATTCATGGCGTAATACGGAATTTCGTTACTTGTAATTGCGTTATTGGAAAAAATCGCATGTACCATATTGACATTTTTATTATTCAATTAATATTATAAAAGGGAATTCAGATTTAATCAAGTAGGGGGGAGAGGCGCCCATCTTTTTCCATTATCGATAATCGGCTCGCGTTTTAAGACTGCGTTTTGTGTCTTACAATTCTTTTCTATTTTAACAAAAAATAGGCGCTGGGTTGTGATAAATTAAACGAATAATTCCAGATTTTAGAAATAATCCGAAAATTTTGGGAAAAAGGGGCGTAAAAAGACGGGGGGTATGCTTGTCAATTCGGTAAAAAATGAGTATAATAACGGCAGTTTTGATTTGGCGAACAGGTCGCCCCTTAAGGTCGTTCTTTTTTGAAGGACGCGCTGAGGGGTGGTTTTGTATTGTTATAACGCCAAATATCAACCAGTCGCCCGAAGTGAGATAGTAGAGGAAACGTCCAATATTGTACTTTATCGGGCTTATGGATTTACATAATTTAACCGCTCAACCAATAATTAAAACATGGACGCTGCAGAACTGTTGCGAATTGTCGATTCCATTCATCGCGAGAAGAAGATTGACAAAGAGATAATCATAGCCGGCATAGAGTCAGGTTTGCTCACGGCAGCTAAAAAATATTATGGGGAAGACAGCAACGTTCAGGTTCACATAGATCCGTCAACGGGGCAGATTAGTGCATCGCACGACGGCATTCCCATGCCGGCGGAAGAAATTTCGCAGCGTATCGGCGCACAAACCGCAAAACAGATCATAACTCAAAAGATTCGGGAAGCGGAACGCGATACGATTTACGAAGAGTTTAAATCTCAAGTGGACGACATTGTAACCGGTAAAGTTCATAAATTGGAACGAACGTTGGCAATCGTTCAGCTTGGCGCGTTCGAAGCGATTTTGCCCATGAGCGAAATGATTCCCAAAGAGTCGATCAAGGTTGGCGACCAGATTCGGGCAACGATAGCGGAGGTTCGCAAGCAGGGATCTCGAGTTCGCGTTATCCTTAGCCGAATTCGAACTCACCTTGTCAAACGTCTTTTTGAGGAAAATATTCCTGAAATAGCCGAAGGCGTCATCGAAATCAAGGCGATTAGCCGAGAGCCTGGGTACCGCAGTAAAGTGGCAGTCGTTAGCGAGGATCAGCGTATAGATTGCGTAGGTTCCTGCGTTGGCGTTCGTGGAAATCGCATTAAAGATATTAAAAGCGACTTGGCGGGCGAACAAATTGATATTGTTCCATGGAGTTCCGATCCGATGGTTCTTATCCCGAACGCGTTGTCGCCAGCTGTAATAGACGAAACGATCCTTTGCTCAATGCTTGGTCGCGCGATTGTTTTGGTCAAAGAGGAACAGCTTTCGCTTGGCATTGGCAAAAAAGGACAAAACGTTCGTCTTGCCAGTAAACTTTGTGGATGGGATATCGAAATTATGACTGCAGAAGAACTTCAGGAAACGCTTGATAAAGCGCTTGTTGGGTTCCGCAGTATTCCTGGCGTTTCAGACGATTTGGCGGATATGCTCGTCGGCGAAGGTTTTGTATCTTACGACGACCTGTCAATTATCGAGCCAGACGCCTTATGTGAAATGGGCGGTTTGTCGCCTGAAGAAGCAGACGCGATTATTGAAGAAGCCGATCGTCGCGCTAATGCCGAGGAGGAACAGCAGGATAATAAGGAGCAATGAGCTATTAGCTCCTAGCCACTAGCTATTAGCTTGATAAACCTGATTCGTGCGTTATCGCAAGAAATGTGGATAACCAAGCTAGCGGCTAGTAGCTAGCAGCTAGTAACTCACTAAGGATAAATTCCTATTGCCTTCTTAACCCTTTTGACTACTGTTTATTATATTTTTTTTACTTTTTTATTTGGACCAACCCTGATGTAACCTTGCTCCATAAATTCTGACTGACGTCAATCGTTTGGAAGGCCTCATCGGGGAACCGTCTGTACTATTTTGCGGATTCCCGAGTTGCGTTTTTTTTCGCGAGTCGGCATAGATCCGAGGAGTTGTTGATTGACCATTAGAATTTACGCGTTAGCGAAGGATCTTAACGTTGAAAGCAAAGTTCTTATAGATCTTTGTACACAGTTGGGTATTAAAAACAAAGCGGGAGCTTTGCAAAGCCTTTCAGACGACGATGTTGAGAAGATTAAATCTCACCTTGAGCGTCAGTCTAAGCAAACGCCAGTCGATTTTAGCGCCCCTCCCGCTAACAATGCGCCTATTCCTCCATCTCATCCGATGGACTATGGGAAAGTTCCAGATTTGAATCAGCGAAACAAACAGCGATCCAAATCGGAGGATTCTGCGCATGTGAAAGACGCTCACAAAACGGTAGAGCCAAAAGTAGAGTCTAAACCAGAGACGACGGATTCTGTCGACGCTCCCTCTGCTCAACCAACGTCCCAGGTTAGTAAAACCGACGACAGCGAGGGACGAGAAGTAACGCCAGAACCGTCTTCCGATGGCGCCAACGTTTCCGTTGATGCTGCGCCTTCTGGTAAAAACGAACCGGATTCTGTGGTTGAGTCAAGTCCACAAAATGCCGAAGACGCTCCTGTTCAAACAAAGCCGTCTTCTCATAAAACTCCTGTTATTAAAGTTATTAAACGCGCGGAAGAACGTCTTGAGCCGTCTGCGGTTAAACCGTCGGAATCGGATTCTCAAACCCCGACGTCAAGCGATCATCTGTCGGATTCGCAGCCTGAACCTGTATCAGAAAAGCCAGCGTCTGAAATCCAAACGGAAAAATCTGGCGCAGATGAAAGAACAGAGAAAGAAAAGCCTGTTTCAGACGATAAATCTGCCAACGTTCAAACGGAGGCTCAGTCAGAAACCGTTACGGAGCGTCCGTCTGTTGAATCAAAAGCTGCAGATTCTGAAACTGGCGCTGAATCCACTTTGGCGAGCGATTCCAAACCGACTCTTTCGACTTCAGACGATCAGCCAGTTAGTTCGGAACCGACGCCAGAAACGGAACCGGCGGCAACTTCAGATCAAACAGATTCTGCGCCTCAACAGCCGGTTCGAAAACGTTCGATTCCGATTATTAACGTTGTTGGTCATCGACAAGAGCCTAAAAAGCCTGAACCGGAAAAGAAAAATCGTGAAGAACGACGTCGCGGTCCATTAGGACGTTTGTTGGCGCCAATGCCAGAAGTCAAACAACCATCTCAAAAGAAAGCGAAAGAGCCGGCTGCTCAAAAGCCTGATATTAAGCTTTCAACAGAGGTAATTCGCAATGTCAAGGCTGGTAAAGCACCGTTGGAAAAACACTTAAAACAAGCTGAAAACCAACGTCAGGAAGAGCTTAATGCTGCGGCAGAAAAGAAGAAGAACAAGAAAAAGAACAATAACAACAGAAACGAAATCCCGGAAGAACCGATCCAGAAGAGCAAGGAAAAGAGTTCCAAGCGTGGCGGCGCTCCTATCCTCATGAACCGGGATTTGCGTCAGCAGAAGCGTAAAAATAAGGGTATTGGGGCGTCTGCTGCTCCTCCCAGAAGAAAAGACAATCGTCAAAATTTGGATTATGACGAACGTACAACCTTCAAGCAAAAGACCAAAACGAAGACCGGTCTCAATACAGCCGCTCCACGAAAGAACAAGATTGTTATTACTATGCCAATTACGGTTCGATCGCTTGCGGAAGATCTGGAATTGCCATCGAATAAAGTTCTTGGTCAATTGATGAAGATGGGCATGCCATTGACCATAACCGCGTCAATTGACGCTGATACTGCAGAACTGCTGGCGGCAGAACTTGGCATTGACGTCGAAATTCGTCAGCCTCAATCTTTGGAAGAAAAGGTTATTACTGCTATCGAAGAACAGGTTGACGCTCCTGAAGATCTCAAATCGCGTCCTCCGATAATAACCTTCCTTGGGCACGTTGACCACGGTAAGACGTCTTTACTTGACCGTATTATTGGGATTGACGTTTGTTCCGGCGAGAAGGGCGGCATTACGCAGCATATTCGCGCCTATCAGATTTCTAAAGATGGCAATAAAATTACGTTTGTCGACACTCCAGGTCACCAGGCGTTTACAGAAATGCGCGCTCGTGGCGCCAACTGTACAGACATTGCCGTTTTGGTTGTAGCGGCGGACGACGGCGTTATGCCTCAAACGGAAGAAGCTATTAGCCACGCCCGCGCTGCTGGCGTTCCGATTGTGGTAGCGCTTAATAAAATCGACATTCCCGGCGTCAATATTCCCAAAATTATGCAGGAATTGGCGTCGCACGATTTGCTTCCCTCCGAGTGGGGCGGCGATACCGAAGTTGTTCAATGTTCCGCTCTTACCGGGCAGGGCGTTGACGATCTGCTTGATACGATTTTAACAGTTGCCGAACTGCAAGACTATAAAGCCAATCCCAAGCGTTCTGCGATGGGTATTTGTCTTGAGTCGCAGCTCAATCAGGATCAAGGCGCGGTTGCCAAAGTTCTGGTTCAAAATGGAACTCTTAAGGTGGGCGACATTGTCGTATGCGGTTCGTCTTATGGAAGGGTGAAGTCCATGACGGAAACTCTTCAAACGAAAAAACGCGTTCAAAAAGCGCCGCCGAGTATGCCGGTAAACCTGTTTGGCTTAGATAAAGCCCCAGGAGCAGGCGACAAGTTTTACGTTCTGGACGACATTTCTGACGCTCGTGAAATTGCTGCCAGAAAAGCGGAACTCGAACATCAGCAAAATCTTATCGGAACGGCAGTTAAACATGTTACGCTGGAGAATTTGTTTGACTCAATGGATAACCAAACCCAGACGCTTAATATTATTTTGCGAACGGATGTGCGTGGGTCCATCGAAGCTATTCGAGCCGAAATTGCGAAACTGGAAAACCCGGAAGTGCAAATTCGAATTCTCCAAGCCATGGTTGGCGGCATTACAGAAGCGGACGTTTCTTTGGCGGACGCGTCTAACGCTATTATTTTCGGATTTAACGTTGTTCCAGATGAAAACGCTCGCGTCCTGGCAGAGCAAAAAGGCGTACAGATTCGTCGATATGACATCATTTACAAGATGACGGACGATATCAAAGCGGCTATGGAAGGCATGCTCAAGCCAGAAGAAAAAGAAACGGAACTTGGACGCGTTGTCGTTCAAAAACGCTTTGTTATCAGCCACGTTGGGACGATTGCCGGTTGTCGCGTTATGTCGGGAATCGTTCAGCGCGGGTGCCGAATTCGACTCATTCGCGAAAATCGCATTATTGGCGATTATGCTATCGACACTCTCAAGCGTGAAAAGGACGACGTCAAAGAAGTTCAGCAGGGCTACGAATGCGGTATCAAACTCCAGGGATTTAACGACATCAAGGAGGGAGATGTCTTCGAAGCCTATAAAATTGAAGAAATTACAAGGAAACTGTAATATATGTCCAGAAGAACAGAAAAAGTTCAAGAGGCGATTCGAGAAACTGTCGCAATGGCAATTCTGTCTGAAGTGCAGGATCCGCGCGTGAAAAACGTTACGGTCATATCCTGCAAGGTCAGCGGCGATTTGCGACAGGCAAAAGTTTACGTTTCTGTTATGGGAACGGAAGCTCAACAAAACCTTTGTTTAAAAGGACTTAAGTCCTGTGCGGGTTTTTTGCAAACGAAAATCGCCCAAAGAATAAAGTCCCGGTTTGTTCCCCATTTAGAGTTTTATCTCGACATGGGCGTTAAGAAGTCCATTTTAATCAGCCAGATGCTTAAGGAAGTTTTGCCTCCTAAAGAAGACGATGAACAGGACGAACTTTTTGACGAAGAGTTTGACGAAGACGAAACGAAACAGTTTGATCAAGACGCTGATAATAACGACGATCAAACAGAGCAAAACGAAATAGAATAATTCGGCATTATGCCAAAAAGTGATTAGCTGTCAGCTGTAAATGTAACGAATTTTCGTTGAGAATTTTTGTTCATGTAACAATCTGACATTTAATCACTTCTCTTTTTTTAACTTTGATCTGAATAACAAACAATGACAGAATTTGACATTATCGTTGTTGGCGGCGGACCTGGAGGCTATATTGCTGCAACCACAGCCGCTAAATATGGTTTTTCCGTCGCCTTAATTGAAAAAGACGCTAGTCAGGGCGGCGGGTTAGGGGGAACGTGCCTCAATCGCGGCTGCATTCCTTCTAAAACCTGGCTTGATAACGCAGAGACGATTGAACGAATCAAGAATGCCTCTAAACGCGGTATTATGACTCAGGGCGCTGATGTCGACATGCCTTCCATGGTTAAGTTTAAAGACAGGGTTGTAAAGCGCCTTTCAATGGGCGTTGGGGCGTTGCTTAAATCGTGGAATGTTACTGTTTTTGCTGGAACGGCTACCGTCCATCGACTTGATAGTATCACGGTTATGTCCGCAGATGGAAATGAGATTCAACTCAGTTGCAAAAAGCTTATTTTGGCAACTGGCGCCAGACCAGCTACAATTCCCATTAAAGGCGTTGAACTTCCGCAAGTTCTTTTCAGCGACAACATTTTCAATATTCAATCGGTTCCAGACCGTTTGGCTATTGTCGGCGGCGGTGTTATTGGCGTAGAGATGGCGCGTATTTTTTCCGCCTTTGGGTCGAAAGTTACAATTTTAGAAGCGTTACCTCGAATTACTCCCAACTTGGATGACGAAGTGGCTGACGCGCTTGCCAAGTCGCTTAAATCCTTTAAAGTTACAGTGAAAACCAGCGTTAAAGTGGAAGCTATTGAGGGAAATTGTGATGGCGGCGAAGTGAACGTCGTTATTTCTACGGGTTCTGCAGAAGAACGCATTTCAGCGGACATTGTTCTTATGGCAATAGGACGAACTCCAAATACGGAAGCTTTTTCTGAGCTCAATCTGAAAATGAACCGTCGATTCGTTGATGTTGGCTATGGATTTCAGACCTCTTATCCTGATGTTTATGCCATTGGCGATCTTACCGGTTTGTCGATGTTAGCTCATTCCGCCTCTTTAATGGGCGAGCGGGTAGCCAAGAACATAGCGATAAACTTGGGGCGATTGGATCCTTCTGAATGCGATTCGCTTGAGATTGACTTTGCCAATATTCCGTCTGTCGTTTATGGCGAGCCTTCAGCAGCGGCTGTTGGGATGTCAGAAAAAACGGCGATCGAGTTCTGTCAAGCTCACGAATTGACTCTTTCTACAGGCCGCACGATATTTGGGGCGAATGGACGAGCTGTGGCTTCAGGTATGGGCGATGGATTTATCAAAGTCCTGGTTGGAAAGTCCGGCAAATATTCAGCTCAAATTTTGGGCGTTCATATATTTGGACCGATGGCGTCTGAACTCGTAAATGAAGCGTCTGTTTTAATCAACGGAAAAATTGACGCTTATCGCGCTGCTGACGTGGTGCACGCTCACCCAACCTTTAGCGAGGCTTTATCGGTTGCTATTCATGACGCCTTGGGCGGCAGTTCCCATCAGCCCCCCAAGAAGTAGAAAGAGCGCTGATTTTTATCCCTTTCAAAAAATTTTTTAAAAAATTTTTAAAATAGCCAGTCCCCCCCGTTGACGGGAATTAAAAAAGCGCTATATTACTTCCCGTTGATTGCACGACAGCAAGTTGAGCATTCAACAAATGACCTTTGACAATTTGGCGGAACAGATACTGTACCAAATATAAGAATCAAGAGATAGTCTCTTGTTTTTTCCTTTGTGAGCAAGTTGGGAGTCGGAAAGACTCACTAACCTGCAAAGACCAATAAGTAACCGAAC
>JAZQDP010000497.1:0-12046 GCA_045546875.1 Thermoguttaceae bacterium
GACTTGCTCCTCAAAGATCACGGCGCCAAAGAATAGCGACGGAAAGTCGTTGCCTTCCGGGGGCTTACGCACCCCGGCTCGCCAAAACCCGTGCATCGTGAGATTTAGAAAATTGAACTCGCCCGAAAGTTGACGACAGACTAAGTTTTATTAAGCGGTTAGCTCCAGGAACGCAAAGCGAGATTGACTTTATTCAATCTCGTTGGGCGCTTCGATTCTTCTTGCAACTCACCGCTGGACTAACCATTTACTGCTAATTCTAATCATCTGTATTGCCCTCTTTCGCGCCATGTTTTCTCATCCAATTAAGCAGGTCGCTATTATAATTACCTGAATAACTGGATGAAGCTTTATCCAATGGCGTTTCTCCATAAGAAGTTTTTTCATTAATATTCAATCCCTGTTCAACTAACCACTTAACCAGTTCCAGATTTCCACTGAATACCGCGCAATGCAATACAGTCCTATTGCCATCGGCTTTTGCGTTGATATCCAATCCTTGTTCAACTAACCACTGAATCAATTCCAGATTACCGCTATAAGAAGCCAAATGTAAAATGGTAAGATTATCATCAGATTTTACATTGATATCCGCGCCATGTTCAACCAGACATTTAACTAATTCAAGGTTGCCACTATCGGCAACATTCTGTAATACCGTCTCGCCGTCCTCGGTTTTCACGTTAACGTCAGCGCCCTGTTCAACGAGCCATTGGATAATATTCCAATTTTCATAATCTGCTGCACAATACATGACAGACTCGTTTTTCTCGGTTTTTGCGTTAATATCCAGTCCCTGTTTGACTAACCATTCAACCAATTCCAGATTATCGTTTACACTCTCTGCGGCGCTATGAAGTATAGTCTTTCCATCGTCCCTTTTTGCATTGACGTCTGCACCCTGTTTAACTAACCATTCAACCAATTCCAGATTGCCGCTTTCTGCGGCGCAATGTAAGACGGTATCCCCATCATCTGATTTTGCTTTGACGTCCAGCCCTCTATCAGCCAACCATTCAACCAGCGCCAAGTTGCCGCTTCCAGCGGCGCAATGCATAATTGTAAGTCCGTAATCCGTTTTTAAGTTAATGTCCAATCCTTCATACATCAACCATTTAACCATTTCCATATTACCGCTTCCTGCAGCCGAATGCAAAACTGAATATTCACCATAGGCTTTTGCGTTGATGTTTGCTCTCTTTTTTACCAGCCATTTAACCAAATCCAAATTGCCGCTTCCGGCAGCTAAATGCAAAATTGATAAACCACATTCGTCTTTAGAGTTAATGCTCAATCCCAGTTTAGCCAGTCGTTGAACGCGCTTTAAATTCCCTGCTCTTGCAGCATCAAAAAAGGCAGAAATAATCCGTTTTCTGAGCTCAAACAAGAGAACTATTATTATGATTAAAAGAATAATGGTAATCTTTGGATGATTATAAAAATAGTTTATGACATTATTAAAAATACATTGCATAACAACTACGCTCCTATAGCTGGGTTATAATGAAATGGATAAATGGCAAATAGTTCTAATTGTTACTCATGTATTAATATAAGGATTGCTATTGCGCTGTCGCTCTTTCTATAATCGCGTCCGCCATGTAGTCCAGCATGGGGATTGTCATGCCGGGATAGACGCCGATCCAGAACGTGTTGTTCATGATGTAGTCCGTTGTTTCCAGATTGCCAACAACGCGGAAGCCGTCGCCTGTGGCGCGCATGGCGTCGAAACACGGGTGTTTAATCAGATTCCCGGCGAAGAGCGCTCGCGTTTGAATCTTCTTCGATTCCAGGTACTGAACCATCTCGTTGCGAGTAAACGGCGCGTTCGGTTTGACGGTCAGCAGGAATCCAAACCAGCTCGGGTCGGACAGCGGTTCCGGTTCCGGCAGAATAAAGACGTCTTGCAGCCCGTCCAGGCGCTGACGCAGGCGGTTCCAGTTCTCTTTGCGCTTTTCGACGAACGCTGGGAATTTTTTCAGCTGAGCGCAGCCGATCGACGCCTGTAAATCCGTTCCCTTGAGGTTGTATCCGCAATGACGATAGACGTATTTGTGGTCGTATCCTCGGGGAAGCTCTCCGAACTGTCCGGTAAATCGGCAGCCGCAGGTGTTGTCGACGCCGGAATCGCACCAGCAGTCGCGCCCCCAGTCGCGGTAGGAAAGCAGAATTCGACGCAGAAGCGGGTTGTTCGTATAAACCGCGCCGCCTTCTCCGGTTGTTAAATGATGAGGCGGATAGAAGCTCGACGTTCCGATGTCGCCGAACGTCCCGGTAAACTGCCCGTCGTACAACGCCCCGAGCGCGTCACAGTTGTCCTCGACAAGCCAGAGTTTGTATTTTTCGCAAAACGCCTTGACTGCGTTAAGATTGAACGGGTTCCCCAGCGTATGGGCTATCATAACAGCTTTGGTTTTGTCGTTGACCGCGTTTTCCAGCTGAGTTACGTCAATATTGTATGAGGGCAAGGCAACGTCAACGAAAACGGGAACGGCGCCGTACTGAATAATCGGGGCAACGGTTGTCGGGAATCCGGCGGCGACGGTAATGACTTCGTCTCCGCGCTGGATTTTACGTTCGCCCAGCAGGTCAGACGTCAGCGCCATAAACGCCAGCAGGTTGGCGGACGACCCGGAGTTGACAAAGAACGCGAATTTCACGCCCAGGTATTGAGCCAGGCTCGACTCAAATTCTTTGGTAAACCGCCCGGCGGTAAGCCAGAATTCTAGCATGGCATCCGTCAGAGAGAGCATTTCCTGCTCGTCAAAAACGCGCCCGGCGTAATGAATCGGCGTAACGCCGGGAATGAATTCTTTGCCGGCGTTCTTGTGAACCAGCTTATAGTATTGAGTTACCTGTTCAAAGATGGACTGTCGGAGTTGTTCAATATTATTCTGTGTCATTTTAATTTGCGTTTCGATATGCGATGTATATATTATTACCGTTAAAGTCTTTTAAATTAACATTTGTTGAGGGAAGATTGCACGGACCGATAACGGTATAGTTGTTTTGACGCAGCAGGTCAAAGATTTCTTCATTAAAATAGAACAGAACAAGGGAATTGTTGTTTTGGATTTGTTCCCTGTATTCATCGCTTGACCAACATCTGAAATGCGTAAATTGTCCTTTGAAGTTGGTTTGGTTGTTGAAGAATAACGGATACAGCCCATCGCGGGTAAAGTTGATAACCGGATCGTTGCGGTTCTCTTCCGGGATGGAATCGAGCATATCAAAAAAACGATCCCATTGAACCGCCAGCGTCTTATGGACTTTCATGTCTTTCAGAACGCCGGGGCGTTGAATTGTTTGAGCGTTTTGAACTCTGCTGACTGGGAAATAAAAATCGCTCATCGGGTCGTGAGCCAGATTATAAAACTTCTTTGTAACAGAAGCGAAAGGCAGCAGGAACAGTCCAACCGCCAGAACGACCGCAGCGACTTTAATAAACGGGATGGAATACTGCGTTTTGATCAGCGTTTGGATTGTATACGTCAAGGCGATATATCCAATAATCCCACCCCAGAAAAAATGCCATGGGCAGGGGCAAGGGAAAAACTGATGTATCGACAGACCGGCAAAGACAAAGAGTATAATTATAGCGCTGATACGGCAATCATCGTCTTTCTTTGCAAAAAATGCGTAAGCAGAGCAAAAAAATCCAATTATCGTATTCCAAATCATTACAAAGTAAAAACCTCCCACGCCGCCAAACAGAAAGAAGTTGATAATCGTAACAAATCTATTTGACGAATGACCCCCAGACAGGTTTCTTTCTGTAGCGGTATTGGCAAAATGCAATGCGCCTATGAACGTTTGGTTGATATACTGTTGAGTAACGTGATTTCTTATAATCCATAAAACAAATGGTAGGCTGACTACAATTGTACCGAGCAAAAACAAAAGGAATTGTTTTGCCAGCGTCTTTATGGGATAACGACGTCCTAAAAGCCAAAAAATCAGCATAGCGGGAAGCGCCAACTCGAAAACGATGCAAGTTTGTCTAAACCAGAACGGCAAGATTGACAATACGCCTGCTACAAAAAACGCGATTCCGTTTTGGGGTTTGTCAACGCACCATAACACAGCATAGAACGCCGCCAGCGAGAAGAACAGCGAAAACACTGACGACCACGGCTGGAATTCCCAGTAGTACATTGGCGCGTGAAGATAAAACAGCGCGATGGGAATCCATAAAAATTTAGCGTCTAAAAACCGTTTGGAAATCCAGTATATTAAAACGGCGGACAGCGCGTAAAAAAAGACGGACAGATTTTTCAAAACCAGCAGATTTACGCCAAAGACGTACAACGCAGCAGCTTGAAAGAATACCGTCAAAATGCCGTAATGGGAATATGTTTGAGCGTACAGCGTCTGCCCACGGGCGACGTCGGCTGCGGCTTTGAACACGATGCCGTCGTGATGAGGATCGACGCCGTACTGCGCCCAGAATCCGAACCAAAGCAGCGTAAAGACAAACAATCCAGCGGATACAATCCAACAGGAACATTTCTTATCAGCAGAAATACTTTCAACGTCAGACATCGTTGGCTCTAATTATTTCTTTGTTCGCAATCGCGAATAAATTGTAGCATTTGTTCTGAACTCATACAGGCAGAATTCTCGTAATACGCTCTGTACCATTGCGCCGTTTTCTCCAGCGCGGTTTCTGTATTCCAGACGGGATTCCAGCCCAGAATCGTATTGGCTTTGGTGCAGTCGAGCGTGAAATTTTTCGCCTCGTGAGGTGCGTCTTTGGGTTCGTTGATTTCAAACCGGATTTCCCGCCAGCTCTTTTGCAGTTCTGTAACACAGTCGAGAACGGTTCTCACGCCGTCAGACGGACCGAAGTTCCACGCCTGAGCGAATTCCCGGTTCCCTTCCAGCAGCTTTTGACCCAGCATGAGGTATCCGCGCAGAGGTTCCAAAACGTGCTGCCACGGTCGGGTAGAACGCGGCGAACGAATCGAAACGGTTTCCCCCTTGGACGTCGCCTTGACAATGTCGGGGATAAGCCTGTCGACTGACCAGTCGCCACCGCCGATAACGTTTCCCGCTCGGGCGCTTGCCAGCAATGGGGAACCGTCTTTGGAAAAGAACGATCGCCGCCAGGCGGAAATCGCCAGTTCGGCGCAGCCCTTCGACGCGCTGTAGGGATCGTAGCCTCCCATCGGGTCGGATTCCCGATAGCCCCAGATTTGCTCTTTGTTTTCGTAGCATTTGTCGGTCGTGATTGCAACAATCGCCTTAACGGACGGCGTCTGGCGGCTCGCTTCCAAAACGTTGACTGTCCCCATCAGGTTAGTTGCAAACGTTTCGACGGGCTGCTGATACGACAGTCGAACCAGCGGCTGAGCCGCCAGATGGAACACGATTTCCGACTGGAAATCGGCAAAAGCCTTTTGAAGCGAATCGACGTCCAGAATATCGTTGAATTTATCTCGCTTATATCCCAGCAGTTCAAAATGATTGGGCTGCGTGTTGGGAGCCAGAGAATACCCGTAGACGTCAGCGCCCATGGACTCCAGCCAAAGGCGAAGCCACGACCCCTTGAACCCGGTGTCGCCGGTAAGAAAAACGCGTCGATTTTGATAAATGTCGTTGAACATGGCGGGTTACTTCCAGTATTTTGTCCACGGGGCTTTGCCGGACTTCCATAAATCGTTGAGCAGCTGATATTCCCGGGGCGTGTCCATACACTGCCAGAACCCGGGATGTTCAAAAGCGGCGCATTGGTTGTCCTCCACCGCAAGGCGAAGCGGTTCCTGTTCAAAAAAACAGTCATAATCCGGGCTGATGTACTGTTCGACAAACTTCTTTTTGAGAACCATAAACCCGCCGTTGATAACGCCCTCGGTGCGAGCGGGCTTTTCGGTAAAGCCGTCAATATCTCCGGACGGCGAAACGCGCAGTTCTCCAAACCGTCCTTCCGGATGAACTGCGGTCAGCGTGAGCGCTTTCTTCTGCTTTTTATGAAACGCATACAGGTCGGCAATGTTGACGTCGCTGACGCCGTCCCCATAGGTGAGAAAGAAATCGGAATCCGTCACCTTGAGATGTCGGCTGGCAATCCGAACGCGCCCGCCGGTCATGGTTTCTTCTCCCGTATGTGCCAGCGTTACTTCCCAATCGGACTCCATATATTGATTATGATAGGTTACTTTCCCTTTGTCGCCCAGCCGGATGGTGATGTCCGTCGCGTGAGCGTGAAAATTGAGAAAATAGTCGATGAATTCCTCTTTTTTATAGCCCAAGCAGAGAATAAATCGATTCACGCCGAACGCAGCGTAGGTTCGCATAATATGCCAGACAATCGGCTGCTCTCCAATAGGAACCATCGGTTTAGGCAGGATTTCGGAAACGTCTCGGAGTCGCGTTCCTTTGCCGCCGCACAAAATCATGGCGGGCGGCATCGGTTTGAGGGAAGTCTTGGGCATGTTGTATAACTGTTTTATTTGCGTAGAAAAGGTTATCGATAATCCCATATTATAAATAACCTAATATATTATACAACATAATATCGGTTTTTGGGGATAGCAACCCTAATTTTTTATTTTTTATAGAAAATCAGAGAAATTTGCAATTACGGACATTTTGAGGATCTATTTGGATACAATGAAACGGAGGTTGCGAGTTACTACTTAGGCGATGCCTATGTGTAAACCCTTTTGGAGTAAAACGTTAGGCGATTTGATTCAACAACGCAACTGTTTTTAGCGCTATTTTACCTGTTTCTTATCTAATCGGCTATTATTCTATCCTGTTTTCAGGTTCCGTTTTATTTACAGATTTGTACGAACGACCTCCCGCATTTATTAGAATTTGCGTCAATTCTGGAAAATTATAAAATTGGGCGCAGTCCAAAGGCGATTTGCCCGTATTATTAATGGCATTTACTGGAACGCCGCGGTCAAGAAGATTTATAACGGCAATTGCATCATGGTTATTAACCGCCTTTTCCATACGCCACGCCTTGGTGAACATTTCAGATTTTTCCGGTTCTGAAAGGTCTTTATAGTTCACAAACGGCTGTTCCAAATTCGAGTTCGGATTTGATTTCCATTTTTCCTCAAACTGTACCTTCAAAGAGTCGAATCTTTTCAACTGAGCGCGTGAAAATTCTATCGAAAGGTTCTCAAGTTCAGCCATCGTTTCCTCATGATTCTCTTTTGTACTTGTTTCTGCAAGTTTTTTTATTTTATCGACGGTTCCAGGAAGAATACCGTCAACCGTTTCGCAAAACAAATCCCAACTCGGATAATCTTGAGATATCTGCATTTCCCTGCCTTCATATTTACGAGCTTGGATAAATGTTATCATAAAATTCATATCGAAATCGGTAAACGGAAATCCAGCTTGAAAGAGTTCGCTCTGCAAATAAAATTGATTGCGCTGCCAGTTGCATTTCGGATAAACGCCCAGTGGTTTGATTTGATATCCTGCTTTTTTGAACAGGTCAATTTTCTCACGATCCAGTTTGTCGATATCCTTGGGAGACAGCTGAGCGTTAGTTGGCAAACGAAATGTTCCCGAAGCCCATTCACAATATTTTAAGAACAGTTCATCCAGTTCCATCGGTTTGACAAATTTCAGAAGAATTCGAAGATAAGCTGCGTCATCGTCTAACACGACAGATGACATAAGGCTACCAAGCATATAAATGCGATAGCGATACTTAATTTTCGACGACATTTCTGCTTTAACATGATAATCCGCCCCCTGTTCCAGAAGGTATTCAAAAATCTCCGGCTGACGATAATGTATGGAAACATACAGAGGCGTGAAAGAATTATCGCCTGATGCATTAACGTCCGCCCCATCGGCAACCAATTCTTTTACCGTCCCTAAATCGCCTTTCGAAATCGCTCGAACCAGTTCGCGGTTAATTCCTTCGGGAAAAGCGGCAACAACGGGATCGTTCCCCAATTCAATCTTCAATGAGCATGAAATACAAGGGAGAATAACAAGCAGAAACGCCCCTATTGACAACAATCTGGAATATTTATGAAAAAAGCTTTTCATGACTAAACTCAAATAATACAACAAATACAAAGAGGACTTCAAGGAATGCCCTCAAAAGGAATTGAATTCCAACTGATTGTAATTATATATTTGTTGTTTTTTTTGCAATGGGGGGATGAGAAATAACAAAACTGGGAGACGGTCAAACTTGGATTGCAATGCAAACGCATGATTACACTCGTTTTGCTTATACCCACAACCGTCTGAGGAAAAAGACGGCGATTTTGTACTTCACCGACGGAACCAGCATAACAGTTGAGCCATGTTCAGCGCAGCGAATCGCTTTTTTGACAACCCAGTCGGCGTCCATCCATAGCCAGTTGGGAATCTTTCCGTAGAGATCTTTGTCAGCCAGCATTTCTGGCGTGGAATGGAATCCAGTTCTGACGAATCCGGGGCATAAGACAACCGCTCGAACGCCGGTTCCTTTCAAGTCGCACGCCAAGCCGCAGGTAAACGAGACGACAAACGCTTTGGTTGAGCAGTAGTCAACAGAACCCTTTCCAAAGAAAAACGCACCGACGGACGACGTGTTGAGAATATACCCCCGTCCGTTGGCTTTCATGACCTTCGCCGCCTCGTATGACAGACGTTCCACGGCGGCGCAGTGCGTTACAAGCATATCGGTAGAACGTTTAATGTCGTTGTCCGGGTAAATCTGACCGCCCAAGCCGAAACCGGCGTTGTTGATCATCCATTCCAGATCGGGAGTGGACGCGACCCGGCTCGCCAGAACGTCAATTCCGTCAAAGGTTGACAAGTCAACGCTCATTGTTTCAATCTGAACGTCGGGCGCAAGGAGAAGCAGTTCTTCTTTGGCTTTTGCCAGCCGTTCTTCGTTGCGAGCGCAAAGAACAACTTTGTCGTTCTTTTTAACCAATTGTCTGGCAAAGGCGAGTCCAAGACCGCTGGACCCGCCGGTAATGATTGCTGTAGCCATAAATTCTTTACTGCGTTATGCGTTCTCAGGCGTGGATTCGACAGCGTCGTTTTCTGGCTTCTTAACGGAACGGAGGAAAATCTTGCCCCAAGAGGAGAACAGGATTGCCGGCAACACTGTTAAGTCGCTGAAGAGCGCTGAGAACAATAATGCGAACATGAAAAAGCTAAAGTAAATGGTTGGAATGAATGGACTGAGCATGTTCATAACCAAGCCCAAAGAACATACTGACGATGTCTGGAACATGGCAGAACCGCATTTTCGGTACGCCAGTCGAGTGGCGTCTTTGCGTGACAATCCTCGCTGGTAACCAATTCTGTACCATGTAATAAAATGCACTGTATTGTCAACTGCAATGCCTAATGCGGCAGACCCGGTAAGCATTGTCCCCATTTCTACTCGCAATCCAATCCAGCCAACAATTCCAAAAACGAAAATTACCGGTAAAAGACTGGGGAATACCGCGAGAATGCCGCACCGGAACGAACGGAAGAGGCAAACCAAAATAAGCCCAATAATCACAAATGCTGTTAAAAAGCTGATTTTTAAGTCGTCCAAAAGTTGGTTTTGAGCTTTGTAAACAACCGGCACACCGCCCGTTACCATAAAGTCTGGAATGGTCATTGGCGCGTTTTGTGTTGTGGATGACGACGAAACCTGCTTGTCGGCAGCTTCTGGAGCAACTGGCGTAGTTCCGGGAACTTCGTCAAGACCGGGATCAACAGGAATTACTGCTTCGGCAGCCGGGTCAACCGGAATAATCGCAGCGTCTGCCGCGGGATCAACAGTGATGGCTGTATCCAATCCCGGATCAACAGGGATTATCGCGTCGGCGGCAGAATCAATGACAATTCCATCGTTGTTTGGCAATTCACTTGTATTTGCTGTATTTTGTTCAGTCACGTTTTGCTCAGCTACTTTTTGATCTGCCATAGGCAACGCTTCTGCATTTTGTGCGCTGGCAGCGTTATCCGCTTGTTCCTCTGGCTTAAGCGCGTTATAGAGCTTATCGATGCCTTGTCCAACGGTTTGTACGGCATTATGAATATTGACCATCGCGTCTTTAACAGACTGCTCGGTTTCTTGAATTTTTTGTTTGATCATAAAAGGATCTTTATTTGGCTGTTTTTCAGCTGCCGTTTCACCGGAAACGGTTGTCGATATACAAACGGATGGGTCGATAATCGTTTTGGAAATGTCGGAGATCGCTGTTTGAACAGCCGGCGCGGCAAGAGCCTTTTTCTTGGCGATTTCAATATTGCTTTCGACAATGTCTTTAATCTGTTGAATAATCGGACCGTAGTCAATTCTTCTCATGGCATAAGTCCGAATTGTGATTCGCCAATACTGTTTGTTATCAAGCTCCTTGAAATACCCGGATTTTGCAAAGCCCTCTTTTGCGATGTCGATTTTTCGATTAAACAGACGTCTTGCCGCCGCAGCGCGCGCTCCAGAGGTGGGAATTTCAGGGATGAAGTTAGTAATGCTGATAATACTAACGTCTTTCATTTCATCTTTGAGTTGCTGAGTTACATCTCGAACAAAGCAGAGTCTGTCATAGATGTTTTCGTTTGTTCCTTGATCCCATGTGAACATAACTTCAACAGGAATTAATGGACCGAATTCTTTTTCTACCCAAGTGTAATCTCTGATAGGCTGAGTGTAAGAACGTAGCATGGAATATAAACCGATGCTTGTTTTAATTTTAGACGCTCCATAAAAACAAACGCCAGCAATAACCAGTGAAATCAGCAACACAACGTACGGAATTCGGCTTACCCAGGGGTAGAACAGATTTTCGATGATCGTTGCCATATCCCATTTGGAATCCTTCTTTGTTACGTTTTGCCAGGATTTAATTGGATGGGATGTATAATAAATCGGCAGATAAATCAAAATAACCGAAACCGAAATTGCCAACGCAATAGAGGCGACCGATCCGAATTGACGAATCGGAACCAACTGGCTGTTCAAAAATGAGAGCAAGCCTGCAATAGTAGTAATTACAGAAATAAACGTTGGAACCAACGCTGTCTTTAGCGCGCTAAACATTGCTTCGCGCGGCTCCATACGGGTGATGGCGTCTCGATAATAGTTTGTCAAATGGATGCCTGCCGACATCGAAAGAACAAACGACAGGTTGATTGCCAGCAACAGGATTGAGTCAAATTGGAAATGGAACCAATAGATAATGGCAACGCACATCTGCTGGTTGAAGAATGAAACCAAAAAAACTATCCAGGCGGCGCGCCATGAACGGAAGCATAAATAGGATATAAATATTCCTATCATGTAGGACGCCAAGTTCATTTCGATGAGATATTTTCGACATATCGAGTCGATAGCAACAGAGTCGATTGACGGACCCGCGGCATGGAATGTTTTCATGTCCAACCCGATTGACTGGGCTATTGTCCATACACAGCCAATTGCGTCTGGGCGATATTTTCTGCCCTCGACAGAAAGGAAGACAATCAAGCAGGTTTTATTGTAGTCGTCAGAAATGAGAAATCCTTTCATGCGTTCCAGGATTTCTTCGTGATCCAAGTCCAGACTTTCGTCAGAAAGGAGTTTATAAACGTCTTGACCGGTAATGACGTCGCTAAAGAAAATATGCTCAGTCCCGTCTGACGCTTTTTGGGGTGCAATCAGCTTCTCCTTGAATTCCTGCACTTTAGGCGAATCGAGGGTGCAATCGTCCCAACTGACGAAAAAAATCTCGTTTGCGTCAAAGATATTGCCAAACTCTAAAAGCTGTTTTGTTTCCGGGAAATCCTTTGGAACCCAATCTTCCACCTTGTTTTCGGTGTGTCCCCACGTGTTTTTAGCTCCGTAAATAACGAACGGAATAACCGCAATAAGAATTGAGACCATCAAAAAACGACGGTTGATCAAAGCTGTTAAGACAGCGTAAACGGTATCTGTAGCAAAGTTCTTTCTCAAAGTGTATGCCCTTATCGCAGGAAACAGTATAATGAATCTGGACGAGAAGCCTGCAACTAATCGTCAGAATAACAATGTGGAATCATATAATAACTTTTTTTTCTTAATTTGTAAATAGGATTTTTAATTAAAACTGTATAATAT
>JAZQDP010000498.1:0-10712 GCA_045546875.1 Thermoguttaceae bacterium
CGCTATAATAATAGCGTTTACTCGTTCTGGTTTCTGTCCGAGTTAAACAAGGAGAACACACGACGTATCAACTCCGAATGGAACTGATCTAGTCGTTCAAGTGCGGACATACTGTCGTGTGTTTCTTTTATTTTCGGACGAAAATAAAAGATCTCCAAAACAACTTACCTAGTTTAGCTCATAAACAGAAATCTGTCGGATAAATTATGAGATTCATCATACAAGTGCGGAGCCTTGGCTCCGCTTTAATTTTCGGCGCCTTGGCGCCGTTATAAATGGTTCGTACGTTTTTTGTGACTAAAATGATTTTCGGTAACAGCGCGGTATTGGTAAAAGCGGCGCCAAGGCGCCGCTCCCAATCCGCGCTGCCGCGCGTTGCCAATAATCGCTCCCGTTGGTCGCTTCATCTAGTCCCGAAGAGATGATATTCCTATAACCGGCGGTTTCAACCGCCGGGGAGGGAAACATAGATTATAGAATATCGACGAATACGCCTTTCCTCCCGCGCCTCCGTTGGAGGCGGGGGAGGAAAGGCGGCTAAAGCGATGGGGGCGTTTATCGCGATTATACCGTGGGCTGAAGCCCCATAGGTATCAACTTAAGAGGAGGTAATTATTGCTTGTAATAATTGTCTTACATTAAGGCGGTCGTACAATAAGGGATCTGTTATTCGTTTATTACGTTTAGGATTTTCGATCATAAACGTGATGGTTTGTTTGATAACATTACTAACTGTTCTTGACGTTCTTTTTTTCCAAAGAACGTCAAGAAGTCTGTCAAATTGAATATTGTATCGGTCGAGAATTTCAATGTGGCTGATTTCGCAAACTGGTCCAATGCCAGCAAGAATTTCATGATTGTGAAAGATCAACAGATAAATCATTTTAAGCAACTTTTCACATAAAACTCTAGCCGTGGTTTTACCATTAGAATCATTCAGATTCATATTGTTTTTCCATAATTTGAATATCAATTCGATTTGCCAACGAACGGAATAGAGTGTAGATATTTCGTCAAGTGTACACATATCGCTGCCAATATTGGTAACGTAGAATTGCCATTTAGAAACAATTGTTTGCGCCTGACTGACTTGTCGTCCTAACTTATTAGCTGTATGAGCAACTGAAGCCAGCTTTTGTTTTGCAACTTCCTCAGAAACTCTCCTTGCGATAAGACGCACAGGAACTTTTTGTCGTCCGAACAGAATAAGAACGTCAATCTCATTCCCCTCTTGTTGTTGTAGAAATTCACTGATTGTATATTTCTGATTGTTATAGTAAATGACGCTGTGGGATTGAAAACGACAAATAAAATATATGTTGTTTTTCAGGTTATACCACAAACGTTCCTGGTTTACATAGGCAATATCCGCCAACTCTAAAGCGTGTTGAGGTAACGGATCAGTCTGTTTATGAAATTTGGAATCAGACGTTCTGGAAGAATCGTATGCAAAATGTTCAATTATTCCTGTTGTGGCTTCAATACGCAAGAATATTTTCAGTTCAGAGACGTTTACCTTTTCATCTTTACCTCCGACTCCTGGAAACAAATCTTTTGTTTGTTGCGATAGTTGTAGTATCGTACAATCGGCAATGTACACACCGTTGAATAGCGAAAGCAAAAGAGGAGCTTTTGCATTCGATTTATTTACCATTGACGATAGCGTATGAGCAAGCATCATTCTTAAATATTCCACGCAATTCATATTGAATTTTTTACTCAACGCCTGCTTTGAAATGTTAACGCCTTTCTTGGCAAACAAATTAGCCAAAGACCCCAAAGTAGGGTTCTTTTGTTTAATCCATTTCAACGAAGTTAACAACCATTTTTTAATATCAAGCAAGCGATGTCTAATAATGAACTTTGTTTTTTTTGAAGAAATTTTAGAAAAATCGTACAACAGCTCTTGCAATCTTTCCGCAAATTTGATATATGAAACAATCATGAAAGCGTTTGGCGTTAAAAAGGTGTTAAAAAGGTAAAAAACGATGCCCGACGCTTTCTTTTTCTTATAACTTTGTGGTCTAACTTTAACAAAAATCTAAAAGTAAAATAGATAAAATAAAATCTTTTCTAATCGATACAAAAGAAATATTTTAACGCCCTTTTTTCTTAAGTTGATACCTATGGGGCTGAAGCCCACGGTTACAAGGGTTGCGTCCCTCCGGGACGCGATTCAATATTCCAACTTCACCTAAATTCACAAGAAAAATTTGCGTGTACCCTAAGAAGGTGGAACAAATAGTCGTCCTCAGATTATATTTGGTTAAGTATGGATTATTCATAATATATGAAACTTCTGTGCGTTTCAATATTATAGGTAATTAAAGATTTTAAGAATATGATAAATGACAGTTGGGAGTTTATTCAACACAAAAGGAAATAGTAAAATAATTACAGACCATAAAGTAATATTCTCGAACCATTTTTTCCAGTATGCTTTATAACGTTTATCATAAATCTCGCAAATAACTATTCTGTGTTTATCCGCATCCTTATTATAATCATCCTCTGAGTATCTGATTGTAACAATCATAAGATAGGCGTCGTCTTCTGATATCTGGAAAGAAGTCGTATTCTTTCGATGAAAGACCCCTCTGAAATATTCCGCCCATGTTCTACTCTTCTTTTCAGGTTCCTGCCCTGTAATTTTATTGAGTCTCTGTTGAACAACCTGTTTAGGGTTCTTAAGAGAATCAAAGTCTATCTTGTCAGATGCGCCTGTATCTTTATTGTCAATCCCCAGCTCAATACATTTTAACGCAAATTTTTTAAATTCGTTTAAGTTTTTATAATACTTTTCAAATTCCTGTCTTCGTCGCATAGGCGCTAACCATTTTGACCACGCAACACAAATAGCAATACTAAAAAAAGCAAACACGAGATAAAGATAACTCTCATATTTTTCATGAAACGCCATAGCTTTTTGCCAAATAGAACTAAAATCTTGTGAAGTTTCTAAACTATTGACTTTTTGAGTATTGCTTTGAGTTCCCTTTGCTGCGGTTTGCGTCGTTGTTGCTTGACCGCTTGAAACAGCCGGTTTATTCTTTTCAGGGTTAGTTTTTTTCTCAACTTTCTTTACCGTCGTCTTTTTCTGAGCTCCAGAGCTGTTTCCAACATTGGAAGGAACAGGCGTCTTCTTCTGGTCTGAAAAAAATGATTTAATGTCATCCCACGCTTTTTCCCAAAACGGTCTGATTTCTTGTGAAGATTTTACGCCATTGTTTTTTTGAATATTGTTTTGAGTTCCTTTTGCTGGAGTTTTCGTCGTTTCACTTTGACCGTTTGAATTCGCCGGTTTGTTCTTGTCAGCGGCAGTTTTCGTTACTATTCCCTTCTTCTGATCGCCTGAACTACTCCCAGCGTCGGCAGCAACCGCCGTTTTCTTCCCGCTGGCGTTTTGTCCCATTGCTGTAGTTTGGCAAGATATCGCCGCAAAGCAAACAACCGCCAGAACGAAGGAAACAACTTGAAAACGACGGGCGTTGGAACGGAATGAAAACATGGTTCGATTTCTCCAGTCGGATTATAAAAGCAATGACACTAGAATACTTTTGGTTATTATACCTATTGACCTTTTGCTGACAAGTCCCCCAAAAATGCGGTTATGGGTGCAAGGGAGCTGGCGACAGCGGACGTTAGTCCGCTAAAGTCCCGAAGGGACGTCATCTCTATAACCGGCGGTTTCAACCACCGGGAAGGAAATGACAACAAAACAAAAAAACGAAAAATATCCTTTTGTTCCCCTCCCGGCGCTGTTGGCACTGGGGCTGGTTGGTGCGCTGGAACAACCGGTGGAGCGATGGTTGGAGCCGCGGTCGGCTCGGTCGTACCGGTTGTCGGAACGGCTATCGGCGGCGCCGTTGGAGGTTTTGTCGGAGGCATCGGCGGAGCTATAGGCGGATACTTCTGCGGCGAGAAAGCGGGAGAAGCTGCCGTCGATAGCGTTGACGGCTGGTTCCCTCGATAACGCAGAATGCATGGCAGATGCGACAAAATTAGTATATTCCGGACCCGAAATTGTCTTCCGGTTCCGAGACGCTTTGGCGGGTGGGCGTTCTGTTTAAATGCGATGCCGGACGCGGCTCCTCTTTTCCGTCCAGACGTCGAGAAACGCCGTTGGATTCTGAATACCGGTTGTTCTGGTACGGCGCGTTTGGGTAACGGTTGTCGTAACGGTTTGGACGCTGCTGGAAATGGGGACCGCTAACGGGGGCGTCGTCAAAGTCGTCGTAACGGCAAACGTACCCCGGCTGCTGCGCTAAAACCAGTTCCGCCTGATACGCAAAAATAACGGCTTGCTGAATTTTGTCACGGCACTGAGCGTTAATCGGGTGCGCAATGTCGGCATAATATTTAGATCTGCCGGATTCATCCCGAATCGGTTCAGAGAAATACAGCGGCGTGCCGCATTGGTTGCAGAACGAAGCGCGAAGCGGGTTTTTCCCCTGGCAGCGAGGGCAGCGCATCATGATTTTACGGCTGGGCATGGCGACAAACGGTCCCGTTGCGCCGTCGATGAGTTTTAAATCCCGAATTACGAAACAGTTGTCAAACGTTATACTGCAAAATGCCAAAAGTCGTTCTGCCGGCTCGTTGATAAGTTTAATACGAACTTCAGTTATTTCCACTGTAGTAATCTCCTTGTTGTCTTACATTAACACATTCGTTCGAATCGCTAATTTCCAGCCTTGCGCTTTTAACGATTCCGCCGCGTCGTCCGCCGCCTTTTCTGTTTCATAAATTCCAAAATAGCAGGAACCGCTTCCACATAAACAGCCCCCAGCCGCTCCGGTCTGAAAAATCGCACTGCGGCATCGTTCCACCCACTGGGTAAGCTGAGCCGCAAAGAATTCCAGCCGGTTAAAAATCAGTTTGTTAAACGTCTCCCAATCGCTTGCCCTCATGGCGGAAATGATTTCCTCAACGCTTTTCGGGTTTTGAGGGACAACGCAGCGTTTATAAACGCCCGGCGTTGACAGCCCAATCGGCGGTCGAATAATCACAATCGGGGCGGTTTTCTGAACCGGTTTCGGGTCGAGAATTTCGCCTCGCCCCGTCGCCAGCGTCGCGCCGTCGCTAAAAAACAATGGCACGTCTGACCCCAGCTTCGCGCCAAGCGCCGTTAATTCGGCTGTCGAAAGGTCTAAATTCCAAACTTTCGCACATGCTCGAAGCGTTCCAGCGGCATTGCCAGACCCGCCGCCTAAACCAGACTGCGGAGGAATGCGTTTCGTCAACTTGATTGAAACGCCCTGCTCGACCCGGTACGTTTCACGCAGCAGTTTAGCCGCCTTATAGACCAGGTTCCGGCAATCGTCGGGAACGTCCATTGGCTCTGGCTGTAAACCGTCTAAAGCCGAAACGTCGCACTTGAGCGCAACGCCGTCTGAACCGGCTTCGTCTGCGGGAACGGTGACTGCCTCAACAGTATCGTAAAATTCTATCGGCGCGACTAACGTTGCTACGTCGTGATACCCGTCTGAACGTTTACCCAACAGTTCAAAAAACAGGTTAATCTTCGCAGGCGTTAAAATCGTTAAACTCATACAGTCAAAAGTTGGGCGCTGTAGCAGCGACTAGGAAAAACAGGAAAGACGTACCGCATTTGCAGCCGGGTCTGTTCCTTGACGTTTTCAGTTTTATTATAGTATACTCAGCTTCTCAATTAAGTCAAGCGAATTTTTAAAAAATTTTTGGTTTTTATCTAACCGGAATAAGTATAACTAATCGGAAAAAGCTGTCATTACCTAAGAATCATTCCAAACGGAAAGAAAACCGGGAGCTTAAAGAAAGCGCTAATTTCCTTCCGATTCCATCGATATGAAACCAAACGAAAAAGAATCCCTCCCAGCGCTCGGCTTTATAACCGTCGTTAAAAGCCGAGAACTGGGCGCTATGGGAGGGTATTTAATATTGAATCGCAATGGACGTCCAGTAGAGTTCCATTGTTCAGCTCCCGTACGAGCAACGCGCTCTCAGCATATTCTGTTCGGGCCAACCCTCGAACCCTATATCTTTGGAGAACAAATTGCCCGAGCGCTCACGGTTCGTGCAACCATTTCTCCTCGACTGATACTTACAGACCGTTCTGGCGTAATGGCGTTACGGTCTTTGACCGCCATTCCCATGGCGTTGACAGAAATACCCAAGTTTCGCAAAGACCCTAAAGTCAAATCAGAGCCAGAAAAGACGCCTCAATCGCCGCCGCAAAATAACAACGCTGCGCCGCCGCAAAATAACAACGTTGGGCAAAATACGCTCATTTCGCCAACGGGACAGCCGCTTCAAACGCTGGAAAACGTGTCTCAAGAGATTGAAGCTCTCAGAGGTGTTATTGTCCCGCAATTTGACCCGAATATTCCCATTCCGGAACATACAATTGTGTGGAATGGTGTTTTGCTTCATCCAGACAAACATTTTGAAGACGACATCGAAAAGGCGCGCGAATTTCTCCAGAAAGAAGAAATCGAATACGATTTAGCGGAACCGTTTGACCGTATCCGCGAAGCGATATACGAAGCGCAAAAAAGCGCTGCATAATTTGACAATAAAGCCCCCATTTTCCCCCCGGTTTCGGAAATATCTTCCGACGCCGGTATGGAGCGCTATTGTCAAAAAACACCCCTTTTTATCAGACAACTTGTTTTTAGCAACACTGTTTCAATCAACACATTCATCCTTGGCGCACATCTATGCACGACGTCTCTGATCTGCCGAAAATTCGTCCTGTTCGGATATCGAAAACAGGCGAAAAAATGAACCGCGCCCTCCAGCGAGGCCTGCGTATCTATGCGTATGAGCCTTTTTCTTTGATTATTCCAGAACCGCAAGCGGTTTCCATAAAAATCGGACGCCCTAAAATCCTCGTTAAAAGCTTTATCTTTGGCGAGTCCAAAACGCTGTGTAACGAAGCAAAATTGCGAGGCGAACAGGGCGACGAACTCAAACCGCCATCCTGCGCAGGAGGCGCGTCCAGACCGACGCATTTTACGCACCTGCAAATTCCTGCGGAACTGGTTAAACTCGAAGACCGGCTCAAGCACCTTCTTCAGCCGCCTTTGGAACAGCTCTTTTCCAGCAAAGAACTCATCTTTCCGTTTGAACCGTTCCCCTATCAATGGCAAGGCATCGGATTCCTCTATCCCCGTCACGCGGCAATTCTGGCTGACGAAATGGGATTGGGAAAAACCATGCAATCGATTACAACGATTCGGCTCATGATTCGTTCCGGAGCCGTCAAATCGGTTTTGCTGGTCTGTCCCAAACCGCTGGTAACAAACTGGAAACGAGAATTCGAACTCTGGGCGCCCGAAATCCCAATTGAGATTATCGAAGGCGACCAGACGCGGAGAAAATGGATTTGGGAGCTGGATAATACTCCTGTTAAAATTGCCAATTACGAACTGCTTCATCGCGACCGGGAACTGTATTCTCCGCGAGAAAAAGAAATCGTTGACGAAAACGGACAAGTCCAAAAGTACGAGCCGCCGGGCGTGTCGTTCGACTTGTGCGTTTTGGACGAAGCGCAGAGAATCAAAAATCAGTCCGGGTCAACCCATAAAGCGGTTAAAGCCATCCACCGAAAACGTTCCTGGGCGCTTACCGGCACTCCAATCGAAAACAGCGCGAACGACCTGGTGAGCATTTTTGAATGGCTCTCGCCGGGATACCTGTCTCCAGAAATGAAGCCGTCGCAAATGGGACGCGCTATCGGCGATCATATTTTACGGCGCACCAAAGATAAAGTGCTTACCGACATGCCGCCCCGGCTGGTGCGGAATCTGGAACTGGATATGACCGCCTCCCAGCGGGAATCGTACTCTAACGCAGAGGAGTTCGGCGTCGAACAGATTAACGAGATGGGTTCCACCGCCACCATTCAGCACGTTTTATCGCTCATTACGCGGTTAAAGCAAATCTGTAACTTTGATCCCGTAACGGGGGAAAGCCCCAAGATGACGCGTTTAGCCGCCGACATGGAAGAAATCGCGTCCTCCGGTCAAAAGGCGATTGTGTTCTCCTTGTGGACGGACACGATCGACAAGATCAAAGCGCATTTAGAGCCGTTCTATCCGCTGGAGTATTCCGGTCGAATCCCCCACGCTCAGCGAGACGACGTTATTAAACGATTTAAGGAAGACCCGAAACACAAAGTCATTTTAATGACCTACGGCGCCGGCAGCGTCGGGCTGAACCTGCAGTTTTGCAACTACGTTTTCCTCTTTGACCGATGGTGGAATCCGGCTATTGAAGATCAGGCTATCAACCGGGCGCACCGAATCGGCGTCAAAGGGTCGGTTACCGTTTCCCGATTTTTAATCCTGGGCACAATCGAAGAACGAATTCATCGCGTTCTGGAAGAAAAGCGGGAACTGTTTGAAACGGTTCTTTCCGGGGCGGATTCCGTCCGTAAAGATGGAAGTTTGACCCAAAAAGAAATCTTTGGGCTGTTCAACTTCAAATTCGCCAACGGCGGATAACCGGGTTGCTGTACGCGCGAATTGCTTTAATTTAGGTTGTCTTTTCTGATTTTTTAAAATTTACGGAATTTTTTCTGTTCTCAAACCAACGTTAAGACGATAAAACAAGTATAACCAAACATATCATTTTAACCCAAGGGTTCCCCTGCGTACGGATGCGTCGGCGGAACAATACAGATTTTCACTCCTGATACCAGAGGTTGTTTGCCTCCAGAGGAGCGCTGCGATCTTGTATAACCTTAAAATCATTTCACGGAGGAAATAATGACAGCAACACGAGTCTCCCCAGATGAAGTTGCCTCGTTATGGGAACGTTATAAAGCCGACCCGAAAAATATCAACCTGCGGAATCAGCTTGTAGAAGTCTATATTCCGCTGGTAAAATACCATGCCCAGCGCGTATGGTCTCGACTGCCCGACGGCATCGACATCGACGACCTTACTTCAACCGGCATGTTCGGGCTAATTGACGCTATTGAAGCGTTCGATTTGAATCGGGACGTGAAGTTTGAGACGTATTGCGCGCCCCGAATTCGCGGCGCCATGCTTGATGAACTGCGCTCTATGGACTGGGTTCCCCGTCTGGTGAGAACAAAAGCAAAACGGCTCAACGAAGCGACCAAGGCTTTGGACGAAAAGCTGGGGCGTCAACCTACAGAACAGGAGTTGGCTGACTATCTCCAAATTTCTCTTGAAGAGCTTAAAAAGTTGACCGAAAGCGCAACTGCGGTCAATGTTGTCAGCTTAAATAAAAAGTGGTCTGAAACAGACAGTTCCAAAGAAGTTAGCGAATTAGACATTCTCGAAGATATGAAGGGCGAAGATCCCACTGAACGATTGCAAAAAATCGACACGATGCGGCTGGTAACAAAAGGGCTTAAACGCAACGAACGGCTTATTTTGTTGCTCTATTACTATCAGGATATGACAATGAAAGAAATCGGCGCTACGCTTGACCTTTCAGAAAGCCGAGTGAGCCAAATTCACTCCAGCATCGTCCAGAGACTGCAAATTCAGCTGTCTAAACGCAGACCGGAATTTGCGGCTTGATCCGCATCGAATTAAACTATGATTACTCAACTTACAGGCAAGCTGACGTTGTTATACGACGATTGGGCTGGCATAGAAGTCGGTCCGTTCGTGTACGAAGTGTTCATTCCCGAATTCGCACGACGTCAGCTTCAGGGAAAAGTTGGTCAGGACGTACGATTCTATACAATCGAGTACATCGAAGGCGCTCCCGCTCAAGGCGGGCGTCTGACGCCGAGAATTATCGGCTTTCTTTCTCCGGCTGAACGAGAATTCTTTGAACTGTTTTGTTCCGTTGACGGCGTTGGCGTAAAAAAAGCCTTGCGCGCCATGGTCAGACCGGTTCGAGAAATTGCCGTGGCTATCGAAGAACAAAACGCTAAATCCCTTTCCGCCTTGCCGGGAATTGGTCCGTCGTCTGCGGAACGAATTATCGCCAAACTGCGTCGAAAAGTCCCCAAGTTCGCCTTGATGATTGCTCGAGACGACGAAAATGGCGGCGTCGAAATTGCGCCTGACATTATTGGAGAAACCTTCGAGGCGCTGCTCGCTCTGGGACATTCTGAAGCCGACGCCAGACGACTTATCGACAACGCTTTGGAATCCAAAAAGAAATACAAAGACGTTCAGGAACTCTTGCTGGAAATTTATCAGCAGCAGCGTTGAAGCGTAATATAGGGAGTAGGGAATAGGGAATAGGGAATAGTTTTTCGCCTTCGGCGAATTATAAGCTTTTTCTCCGTACTGGGATATGATTATTGGAGTATGTAAAAATGATAAATTCATTTAAAGACTTACTCGTATGGCAAGAATCGATGAATCTGGTTGTAATGGCATATCAAGTTACAACCTTTTTCCCGCGTCATGAATTGTTTGCTTTAGTATCTCAAATACGTCGAGCTGCTACTTCTATTCCTGCGAACATTTCAGAGGGAAATGGAAGAAGTTCCAAAAATGATTACCTCTATTTTCTCTCAATTGCAAATGGTTCGTTAAGAGAATTAGAAACTCATATTTTGGTTGCGGAAAGATTAAACTATGTCAACAGGACACAAACGGAACAATGCCTTTTAAAAATCGAATATGTTGGGAAGCTTCTTAATGGTCTACGCAAATCATTGGAGAAACAACAAGATTCAGATTAAGAATCCCCCATCTACCCCTATTCCCTACTCCCTATTCCCTACTCCCTAAAAT
>JAZQDP010000499.1:0-10079 GCA_045546875.1 Thermoguttaceae bacterium
TTCTTAACACTTCGTTAAAAAATTTCCTCACTTCGTCCGCTTCCAAATTCAGCGAAGCGACACCGACCGACGGGAATTTTATAACACCCGATTTATAGTTAAATTTCACCTTTTTTTAGTCCAAAAAACGATCAATTACCAAGTTTTTTTAAGCTGCAAAGAACGCAAAGAACGCAAAGATATTTTTAAAACTTCGCGAACATCCTCCGCGCCTCCGCAACTCCGCGTGAGGTTTTCCGGACGTTCCATTACCGTCTTTCGTCGCTTGCGATTTCCTTATGTTATCCCTTGATAAACTTCCCAAAAGACGTCCCATGATTAACCATAAATCCATTTTAATCGCGTTCCTGATAGCTTTGGCATGTCTTTCCGGATGTTATAAACAAGACACCCCTGAAAGTCAGACGGATCTTAGCGAGACAGCTTCTGCTCTTGAAAGTCAGACGATCGTTGATGAGGATATCGACGCTCCCGATTTTTATCCGCTGTTACCTAAACATTTTTATATCTATTCGTTTGGCGGTCAGCTTATTGAAAAATTTGAACGCATGTTTGAAACCGGGGAGTTTTATTATTCAGATCCATATCGCTCTTATAATTGCGGCGGCAACGTTCTTCACTACGCAGCGTATACCGGAAGTTTGGATCGGGTTAAACTGCTTCAGGAGAAAGGATCTGACTTTACAGTAAAGGACAAAGAGGAAAGAACCGTTTTGCATTACGCCGCGATGAGCGGAAATATAGAATTGGTTCAATGGCTTACAGATCAACAAAAAATGAATCTCAAAGCTCGTGATAAATATGGAAATTCAGCGTTGTATTATGCTATTGATAACGGGCGTCTGAAATTAGCTCGTTGGCTGATTAAACATGGATTGAACATAAAAGAAGAAAACTGTCCGTTTTATACTGTAGCCCAAAGCGGAAATCTGGATTATATTCGACGCTTGATTGAACTTGGACTGGATGTTAAAGACCCTCGCATTTTGTGCGATGCCGCCCAGAGTGGAAATATTGAGACAGTTCAATTGCTCGTTGAACAGGGCGCGGACGTCAACGCGCGGGATAAACATGGAGATACCGTCTTGCATAATGCTGCCAAAAGCGGGAATCTGGAACTGGCGCGATGGCTGGTTGACCGCGGCGCGGACGTCAACGCTAAAAACAATTCGGGAAAGACTGTTTTGCATTGTTCCGCTCCGTATGACGAAATAGACGACTTGAATTCAGATTTGGTTAAGTGGCTGGCAGAGCAGGGCGCAGACGTCAATGCGAAAGACGAGCAGGGAATGACGGTCTTGGGATGTATGGTCGGAAGAAATGAGTGGAATCTTGTTCAATGGCTGGTTGACCGCGGCGCAGACGTCAATGTAAATGGCGTTCAGAGACTCCCTGTTATAATTGATATTGCTCAAAGAAAACAGGAACTGCTTAAATTGTTCGCAGATCATGGGGCGGACGTCAATGTAACAGACAAAAACAATTCTTCGCTTCTGCATTATGCCGCCCAAAGCGTTAATCTGGAAATGATTCAATATTTGGTGGAACATGGCGCTGACGTCAACGCGAAAGACGACAAGAATAATTCGGCTTTGTATTATCTTGTCCAAAGTCCCAATCCTGACCAAAGCCGGAAAATAGAAGCTGTTAAATACCTTGTCGAACATGGCGCAGACCTTAACGCGAAAAACGAATATGGCAATACGGTTTTGCATATAGTTGCTGTGGCTGGGAATCAGGAACTGCTTCAATGGCTTGTCGAACATGGCGCTGACGTCAATGCAAAAGACGAATATGGCAATTCTGCCTTGCATAATGTTACAAAAAAAGGAAATCTGGAAATGTTTTATTATTTGGTTGAACATGGCGCTGATATAAATGCCAAAAATTCTGCAGGGTCGTCAGTTTTGCATTACGCTGCCTGTAATCAGAATGTTGAATTGATTCAGTGGCTGGTCAATCAGGGATTAGACGTTAACGCAATAGAAAAAAATGGCTATTGCAGGACGGTTTTACAATGCGCTGTTCAAAATCGTAATTCTGAAAAGTTTACCGGAGCGCCCGTCTTTCATGATGCAGACGCTAAAATTGAAAATCTGGCAGCGGCTGAGTTTCTAATTGAACATGGCGCTGACGTCAATGAAAAAGATGAACATGGAAATACCGCGTTGCATAAAGCCGCTGAAATCGGAAATCTGGAGGCAATTAAGTTTCTTGCTGAACATGGCGCGGATGTCCACGCAAAAAACAATAACGATAAGACGGTTTTGCATTATGCCGCTATGAGTAGAAATCTTGAACTGGTTCAATGGCTCGTCGAGCAGGGATTAGACGTCAATGCAAAAGGCAAATACAGGGGAACGGCTTTGCATATTGCCGTCCAAAAGGGAAATTTTGAACTGGTTCAATGGCTTGTTGAGCATGGCGCTGACGTCAATGCAAAAGACTATTTTGGAAAGACTGTATTGTCTGAAGCCCGCAAATATAAACTTCAGAAACAGATAGATTTTCTAATTGAACACGGCGCTAAATAGCGGTAAAAGTAGCAAACGATTGCTTGCGCGACCGCTCCCGTTACTAAATTATTAAGCCGCAAAGAACGCAAAGAAATTCTAAAACTTCGCGAACATCCTCCGCGGCTCCGCATCTCCGCGTGAGGTTTTCCGGGAGCTTACGCCAACCCGGTTTTGTTCGCCGTTACGTTCGCTTCGCTCACGCCCACGGGTTAACATCCGTGGCTCGCCTAAGCGTAATTCCGTTCGCTTCGCGAACTCCATTACCGCCTTTCATTCAATGCCTACCTCAAGATTTGTTTTATTCCCAAAAGGAGATCCTACCCAATGAAACGTCGAGATTTTTTACGTATGACAGCGGCGGCGATGTTTGCCGCGGCTTCTTCCCCGTGGTCTGAATCGTGGGCGGACGAACTGTCTGACCTGACGGACGCAACGAACAATTCCGTCCCGTTCGACGAGAATATCGTCGCGATCTTTTCCGATACGCATACCCAGGTTCCCATTACGACTCATCAGCCGCAGCGGTTGATCCAGTGCGTCAAGGCGATTGTGAACATGAACCCGCGTCCGGCAAACCTGCTTATCTACGGCGACGTGGCGTATTTACAGGGTCGCGTTGTCGAATACGAGCTGTTCAAAAAGATTATCGCCCCGATTGACAAAGCCGGGATTAAATGGGAAGCGGCGATGGGCAACCACGACCGGCTCAACAATTTCTATACCGTGTTCCCGGAACGGAAAGAGGAAAAGTCGCTCGTCGCCGATCGGTACGTTCACGTTGTCAAAACGCCGCGGGCGGACTTTATTCTGCTCGACTCCTATATGGAAGGGCAAGTCCGGGGCGAGATTCGACCTGACCAGCGGGCGTGGCTGGAAGACCAGCTCAAGGCGTATGCGGAAACGAGGAAGTCGGTTTTCGTCGGCTGTCATCATCCGATTCACGAAACCGGTTTGCAGAAACTGCTGGCGTCTTGTCCCAACTGCGCCGGATTCATTCACGGGCACTGGCACCGCTGGTCGACTCACGCGGCGGGGAATCTGCCGACGTTGTGCTTCGGGTCAACCGGGCATTGGGGCGACTGCGGCTACGCCGTCGCACATCTGTCGGAGAAGGACGCCTTGTTCGTCCCGTATCTTGACGCATTTATTATGCACGCCCTGATTAAACATCCCATTGCAGACGTGCCCTCGTACCTGAAAAAGCTCAACGAGAAGAAGGTAAGGATGGAGTATAGGGTGAGGCAGTAGGCAGTAGGGACGCTCCGCGCTCCCCGTTGGTTGTGAGCGGGACAGTCCGCACACGGATTTTACGGATTAGACGGATTTTCACCGATTGGTTAATGAAATGAAAGGCGGTAACGGAGTTCGCGAAGTGAACGTAGTTACGCTTTGAATCACTCACGCTACGGATGAGCCGGCGCTCGACAGTCCCCTACTGCAAAGAATTTAAGCCGCAAAGAACGCACAGATCGCAAAGAAATTTTTAAAACTTCGCGAACATCCTCCGCGGCTCCGCATCTCCGCGTGAGTTTTTCCCGGGAGCTTACGCTTCCCGGTTTTGTTCGCCATTCCGTTCGCTTTGCTCAAGCCCACGGGTTTACCCCCGTGGTTCGCCAACGTTTTTTATTAGCGAAAAAACTTCTCTAGTTTCTCAGGTTTTTCAAATTTTTTCAACCTTTTTTCTTCTGAACTCTTCCAGATTCTCAAAAATAGTATATAATATTATATAAGCAGAAAAACGATTTCACGTTTTGCGACCGGACGTCTCGGCGCAAAAGTCGTTTTATATAACCGTTATCCAGTTTTACCCTTTGAGGAGTAAAAGAATGGCTAATACTCAATCCTCATTCAAATATTCCCTGTTTGCTTTTATTGCACTTTTATGCGCTTCCAATATCGCGCTGGCGGATTTGGTCGCCTACTGGACGTTTAACGACTACGCTAATGGAACGCTGCTTTCCGCAACCACGGATTCGTCGGGAAACGGTTTTACCTGCAATAACGTTGGAGATGCCAATAATCGTCCATTTATTAGCAGTTCCAATCAAATGTACGGCAATCATCTTCAAAGGAACAACGCAACTGCCGAGTCCAAAAGCAACTGCGGTCTTTCTGCCGCCAATGTTTATACCGGCAATATGACGATTTCTTTCTGGGGAACTCAGCCTGAGACGAACTGGCGAAACTACATCACGTTAAGAACCGGTTCAACCGGGGAAGAATTTCAGTTCCAAAAAGCCAATAACGGCATGATGGTCTATAAAACCGACAGCAGCAATAAAAACGCAACCGGCATGGTTGGCGATTCTTCGATAAACCTTGGTTCAAACTGGCATCATTTTGTTGTTACGGTTGACTCGTCAACTCAAATGGCGTACATGTACATTGACGGCGAACTAATATCGCAAAAAGCCTGGACGCATAATCAGCAAGTTACCAACCTTACATTTAACGGCGCGTGGAACTTCGGCAGCCGCGGCAGCAACGCCAATCTGGACGAAGTTCAGATTTACAACCAGTCCATGACGGCTGAACAGGTTAAATTCCTTTATAACAATCCGTCTTTGTATCAGGCGACGGTTTATCAGCGCAACGCAACCGCCAACGGGAACTGGTCGGACGCCGCATGGAACGCCAACGGACAAACCGGTCAGGCGTTTGCCAACTCCTCTGCTGTACAGTTCAACGCGGAGAATTCCCCGTCGATAACGCTCGATAAAAACGTTACCGCCAATTCGATTGATTTCACCGGTTCCATGACCGTCAGCGGTTCCAATACGATTACGCTCAATGGCGAAAAACGCATTGGCGTTGCCAACGCAGGCGATAACGCTACGATTAGCGCTCCGATTAATATTCAGTACGACAATACTTTTACCAAAACAGGCGCAGGCAAGCTCACTATTACCAGCGACATAGCACACACCGGCGATACAACGATTTCTGGGGGCGTTTTGTGCTTGGCAGGAACCGGCGCTTTGTCGTCAACCGCTTTTAAAAACGAAGGCGCGTTAGAGCTTGGGTACTCGAATGACAGGGTCGTCAATAATAGCATATCCGGTGACGGAGGCTTTATTAAATCCGGCGCAGGAACTGTTACTCTTACTTCTCCAGATTACTATGGAGATACAACAGTTACAGGCGGAAAGCTTATAATCGGCTCTACATACTTTAATTCTTCCTCTGTAACCGTGTCCGGGGGAGCGTTCCAATCCGGGGACGTCCTTTACTCGAAAGACATTACTGTTAACGGCGGTTCATTCATTATTGGCAATACTCAGTATGGCAGTACAATTACGGTAAACAGCATTTCTCTTGACGGCGGAAAAATCTGCTTTGATTTTTATGATCTCGCCTACGAGGATGCGGACTGGCTCAAGGCGTCGTCTGTCAATCTGGATTCCGGCTTTATTGATCTGACGTTCAATGGCGACAGCGCAGAAGATTGGTGGAGCCGCATTAAAGGTTACGGCGATGGGGTCGCAATTATCGATGGCTATGTCGAGAATTATGATCAGTTTAATCCGAATAATATAAAAGTCTCGATTAACGGCGTGCCGACCAACAAATGGGCGATTGCCGCTGCCCCCGATCAAATCCTGCTTTTGGCAAAAGACGGGGAAGATCCTGTCGTCGATCTTTGGTATGACGCCAATACCTCTGATATCAGCTTGCAGAATTGGACGATTAACGGAACGGAAAGAATCGGCGCCAAGTTTACCGAAGGCGATTCTGACGCAGCGTATTCCGGCAATGTCTATATGAACGCAGACGGGGCTTTTAACGTCGGGGCGAGCAAGAATCTGACGCTCTCCAACGAGATTTCCGGTTCCGGCGCAATTGATAAAATCGGAGCGGGAACGTTAACGCTCAGTTCTGCAAACAACAATTTTACCGGCGCGACAAAGGTTTCAGAAGGAACGTTGGCTTTAACCGCTCAAAACGCGATTTCCAACTCCTCTTCTGTTGAAAACAATGCGGCAATCGTCATGGGCGCCGCGCAGTCGCTCAATAACCTGTCGGGAACAGGAACGATTGACAACGGCGGAAACGCTTTGACGCTCAATAATACTGCGGCAACCGAGTTCTCCGGCGCAATTTCCGGCTCGGGGGCTATGGTTAAATCGGGGTCTGGAACGCTGACGTTGTCCGGGGCGAATACGTACACCGGCGCGACGACGGTAAATGCCGGCGCTTTGACGCTGGCGTCCGGCGGCGCTCTTGTCAGTAACGATATTACGGTTGGTCCTAACACAACAGCCGAGATGACAATCCAATCAGGAGCGACTGTTACAACTAACGGCGCAATTTGCGTTGGTTTGGACAGCGGTTCAAACGCTACGCTTAATATTGAAGGCGGAACTGTTAATACCTATTGGCTTCGCCCGGGACGCAACAACGGTTCAAAGGGCGTAATCAATATTTCCGGCGGCGTTGTTAATGTCAGCAAACCTTCTTCTGTTTCCGGTTACGACGAATCGGAAATCGGCAATAACGGCTCTGGTAAAATCACCGTCTCCGGCGACGCCAAACTGAACTTTACCGGAACGGTTCGCATTGCCAATATGGGTAAAGCCGAATCCTATATCAACATTCAGGATTACGGCGAGGTTACCGTTAAAAGTTTGTTTGTCGGTCAGCGCGGAACGAATTTAGGAACCATGACGCTTTCGGGTCATGCGAAACTGACGATTGATAATGAACTTAACGTCGGTACGAACTCCGGTTCCAAGGGAGCCGGTACGATGACGCTCAAAGATTATGCAACTGTTACGCTGGGCGGTACAGCGCGATCCTACGTTGGCTACAACGCGGGAACCAGTACGCTCAACGTTTCAGACAACGCATCGTTTACCGCTACCGGAAAAGGCTTCCTGATCGGCGAGTCGGGAGCAGGCGTCATTAATCAAACAGGCGGAACGATTACATTAAAAACGACAGAAGGTCAGGTATTCCTTGCCGACGCCAAAACCGGAAAAGGGACTCTCAACATCTCCGGCGGAAAACTCAATTTACAAAGTACATTGATTGCCGGCACCCGAGGCACAGCTATAATTAACCTGTCGGGAACCGGCGAAATCAACGCAGACGCGACTGTCGTTCTTGCTCCCGGATACGAAACGACGTCCAATACAACTGTCAATCAAACCGGCGGAACGTTTAACGCCAATAACGGAATCGTTTACGGAAATTATTTTGCCAACCGCGGTACTGGCGTTTACAAGCTTTCCGGCGGAACGCTCAATTCGCCGTCAATTAAATACGGTTCGCAAACGCCTGCCAGCGCTTCGTTTGAAGTTTCCGGCGGCGTCGCCAATATTGCCGGAGAGGTTGCCGTTCCAACTACGGTTTCCGGCGGTACGCTCAACGCGAATTCCATTGCGATTCCCGCTGGCAAAGAGCTGGCGGTTTCCGGCGGTACGGTCAATCTGGGAGCAGGCGGAATTACAGCGGCAGGCGCGTATACGGTCAATCTGTCCGGCGGAACTCTGGCTACCAAAGGCGCAAGCTGGTCGTCCGCTCTTAACGCGACTGTTACAGACGCTGTAACGTTCGCTCCTGAATCGGGTCAGTCAATTACATGGAACGGCGCTCTGTCCGGATCCGGCTCTGTTGCAAAGAGCGGGGCAGGGACGCTGACGCTGACCGGCTCCAATACATATTCTGGCGAAACAACGGTAAACGGCGGAACGCTCGTTTTGCCAAGCTCAGCCAGTCTGGCGACTTCCCAAATCACGGTTAATTCCGGCGCGTTCCAGACGAGCGCAAATCTGGTTAATATCGGCGTTGACCTGGAAGGCGGCTCGCTTGTTTTGGGAACGCCGGACTCTGTGGCGACCATTACCGTTGGAGATTTTGTCCTCGACGGCGGCGCTGTTCTGTACGACTTCTTTGACAGTTCTTCAATTTATAATTACGATTATCTGTATACCAACGACGCGACTTTGACCTCTGGAACGATTAACATTGCGTTCAATAACAACGACGAAGACGATTGGTGGGATAAAAATACGGACAGCGGCTACATCCTGATTGAATCGTTAGGTTTAACCGCAGACGACCTGAGCAATATTCGTCTGCTGGTCAATTCCGAACGAACAACTAAATGGACTTTGGATACAGACGGCGACAACCTCGTTCTGAAAAATCAGACGGAGCCGCAAGGAGATCTGTATTATCGCGCTGAATCTGAAGAAGACCGCGCTGAAGAGAACTGGACAATTGACGGAGACGATAAGGTTGGCGTTACGTTTACCGAAGGCGACGAAAACGCTGTTACGTATTCCGGCGGCGTTGCAATGGAAGACAACGGCTCGTTCGAAGTTGCAGATGGAAAAAATCTGACCCTCGCTGGCGTCGTTTCCGGCGATGGGGAAGTTGAAAAGCTCGGCGACGGTACTTTGACTCTTTCCGGCAACAATACCAATACCGGCAAGACGACCGTTTCCGAAGGAACGCTCGCTCTGACCGGCGCCGCCGTCAAGGCGAATAACTCAATCGAAGTTGCTCAAGACGCAACATTGGAATACAACGTTGCCGCTGGCGATTCCAAACAGCTGACGTTCTCGGACGACGTTACCGTTTCCGGGGCTGGGGATGTCGTCAAGACGGGAGCTGGCAAGCTCAAGATTCTCGCCGCCGACGGTCAGTTTGAATCGAGTACGTTTGCAGTCAATGCCGGCGAACTGGACTTCAAGGGACAGTACAACGGCGACTTGACAGTCAAGTCTGGCGCAACGCTTTCGCCCGGCAACTCCGTTGGCGACCTGACCGTCTACGGCGACGTTAAAATCGACGCCAGCGGAACGCTCCTGTTCGAGTTCAGCCCATATAACGCTGCCCCGGATATGCAGGAATTCGATACGCTTTCTGTTACAGACGCGTCTAACGAGCTGGTTCTCGATACAAATTCAATTGTCAAGCTGTTCTTTACAAGCGCTGCTGACGCCAATCTTTGGGCGGCGGAAGGCGAAGAGTACAAACTGGTTTCAGACGAAGGATTTGTCGCCGACGTTACCGACATGAGCGATCTGCTTGGGAACTACACAAGCCTGTTTGCTTTGCAAGGCAGACCGGACGGTCTGTACCTGATCGGTCTTGGCGCCGGTCCCGCTCCCGAACCCGGCTCAGGCGTTCCTGAACCGTCGACCTGGGCGCTGCTCGTTCTCGGCGTTGTCGCTCTGTTCCTGCGTAAAAGAATTAGGAGTTAGGCAAAATAAAAGCAGACGCTTTAGCGTTCTTCTAGAACTGCGTAGCAGTTCAATATTTCTAGCCGTGGGTTTTAACCCACGGGAGGAGTGAGGAGTTGGCGCAAGCGTGACAATTTCGGAGTGCGAGAGGGGAGCGTTAGCGGAACTCTCGCTTTTTTCATAATTAGAATCGCTCAAACCGGCGAGCGTAGCTCGCAACTGAAAAAATACGGTCTTGACGACAAGTCGTCAAGTTCGAAAGCGGGCCAAGGCGCCGCACTTGTATGATGAATCTCATAATTTATCCGACAGATTTCTGTTTATGAGCTAAACTAGGTAAGTTGTTTTGGAGATCTTTTATTTTCGTCCGAAA
>JAZQDP010000500.1:0-3530 GCA_045546875.1 Thermoguttaceae bacterium
TCAAATTGTCAATAGAGTTATTGGTCATGGCAAGGGGTTCCTTTCTTGAGTAAAGTAAAAAATCTTGCCAAGTATACTCAATTTTATCTATTTTCGCAACCCAAATTTGAACGCACCCTCGGTAGAGGGCGTACGCAAAAAATGAAAGGCGGTTGGCGAGCCGGGGTGCGTAAGCCCCCGGAATAATATCGTAGTGAACGAAGTTACGCTTCCTTAACAACCGCGTAGCGGTTGAATGTTTCTAGCCGTGGGGGAAACCCACGGAGAAGATGATACGAATAAAAAAACATCGAAAATTACCCGTTTCTTACCCTCCTGGCTCCATAGGCGCCGGGAGGATAAGAAAAAAGACTGACTCGATTAGGAAGAGCGTAGAGCGCTTCGCCGTCCGTAGACTAAAGTCGACGGTTATAGAAATGGCGTCTCTTCGAGACGCGGTTCAGATTCTCGTCTTGTCAGGTTTTGCAAGATATTTTTGAGTGCACTCCAACAGCAAATTGACCGTCTTTGGGTAATTGACCCAAATTTAGACTGATGTATAATACTGCTATGAACATTAAATCCTTTGAATTGCTGGTTAAAACCGAAAACGCGGCTAAAAGATTCGTGTTGGGATTTTGTTTCAAAAATAAACAACGCTTTTGCCCTTATTGCCGTTCACGAAAACATTGGAAATTAGCCGATGGTCGCCGCCGTTGTCAGCGCTGCAAAATGACCTATCACGATTTTACACGTCGATGGTGGAATAAAGTTAAATTGCCAATGGACGACTGGCTGCGGATTGTGAAATTATTCGAGCTGGAACTGTCCGCCAGGAAAATTGCAACACAACTCGAACTACCGTACAGATCTGTCTGGAAAGCGGTTATGGTTATCCGATATGCGATTTTTTGTCATGCGGACGATGTGAACGAAAATCTTATGTCCGCCGAAATTGAATTAGATGAAACCTATTTCGGCAAACGTCGGAAAGGTAATCAGCGCGAAGCCGTTGGCAAAGTTCCTGTTTTTGGAATCCAGACGCATGAAGGAAAGGTTCGCGTTGAACTTGTTCCAAACGTCCAAGCAAAAGCTTTGCTCGGCAATTCCATCAAAAAAGTACATCATGGAAATATCGCATATACAGATAAGTATAACGAATACGACAGCTTATTGTTTTGCGGCTATCGTCATTTGAAAGCAGATCATTCATCCCAATTTTTTGGTGGAAAAGTTTATATCGACAGCCTGGACGGTTTTTGGTCGTGGGCAAAGGAGAGGCTTTTCAAACATCATGGGATTTCGCCGAATCATTTTCCACTTTACCTGAAAGAGCTGGAATTCCGATATAATCATCGGGACGAATTGTTTTTTAATCAACTCGTGGCGTTTATGTCGGATTTTATTCCTGAACTCCCTGATGAAGCGGAACCTTCGCTCAGCTCAACCTCCCAACGGGAATGAAAATTCCCTTGTCGGCTAGCGCTTCGCCAAGAATTTCTTCGGTCTCTGTTCGGAAATTTTTCTTAACACTACATTAAAAAATTTCCTCACTTCGTCCGCTTCCAAATTCAGCGAAGCGACACCGACCGACGGGAATTTTAATTAGCCCCGTTTATAATCAACTTTACACTTGTTTTTAGTCCAAAAAACGATCAATTACCATTTTTTAATACGAAATCCACGAAAAGAACGAAACAAACCAAGGGGTTACTTTAAAGTTTTCGTAAATGTCGCATATTTTGTGTTTTTCATGTTAATAATCCAATGTTGAGTGAATGATAATTGAATTGTCAATTATCCAATCGGTGCGAATTCGTCTTATCCGTCAAATCCGTGAACGAACTGACCACGCAAACTGTTCGGATGAACCAGAAATTTCGTTCTCTAATGTCTACTTTTCGCTTACACTTGACCGATTATGAATAACGGTGGACGTTTTATTCTAATACCATATCTGGATCAATTTCATAAACTCCTCCGTCTGTATACGCAGCTAACATTTTACCGTTATTGAGTAAACGCGGGTCGATTGAATAAATACGCCGAGGTTCTCCCCAAGTCTTTTTCCCGTTGCTATCGAGAATGAATACATAAGGAATGTCTTTAGAAAAAACGACAGAATCTTTCAGCTTATCAGTTGGAATTAGATTCTTTCCCTGACGTTCTATGGAACGACGAATACGGTTAGAATGATTATTAAAGAATTCGTCTACAATCTGCTGTCGATTGTTCGGCAATTTAAAAATCATTACATTATTATCGTTCGTTGATATACATTCCCATAATATATGCCGATGGAATTCAGCAAAAGACGTCTTTTGTACATAGTCTTCCAAAAAGGAACGAATTCTCGGAACGCATATCGCAACTATAGTGAACAAAATAGCGATTACTGTAATCCATAATAATCGCCCAATTCTTACGTTATTTTTCATGATTAATTCTTACCAATTTACTTTTGAAAAATCTTTAGGTGCATTTGTAGCCACGTGATCGCATTTCTTACATGGTATAGTTACAGAAGAACCGATAATTGATAAAAGTTGCCTTTTATCGAAAAATTCGCTTATTGTAATAGTATTAATAGCTGACCATTTTTCGTTTTTTAGCCAATCGCTAAAACTTGACTCAGTAAAAGTCGAAATCCTATCACAGCCAAGCGAAGCAAATTGCCATCCAAGAGCATAGGATGCTCTTTGTATTGGACCTTCTAAACTACCTTCATGAGAAAAAAACTCATGAACATTGGCGCCTAAAACAATATCCCAAAATGAAAAAGGCGTTGTAACAAGTCGACCAACAAAACCAAATAAAATATTGTTAGGCTGATAGTGATTCATGCAGATCCCTGACAACATAATCGTATTTTTACATTTTCCTGTTGCGCAACCCTCACCGATATTAACTTGAAAATCCATATTAATTCCATGAAGATAAAGAAAACGCAGACCTTGAAGAAGTCCCTTATTTGATGCGTTTAGAGATTTAATTCTTTTACAAATTTCTTTAAGGGAGTTTAAGAAAATTTTAGTAATATCAGGACCGCAGATATCACAAACAATAGCATTTGAATTCTTCAACCCTTCTAAATCTGAATTATTCAAAACACAATTTCTCAACATTCGATAAGTGTTTACATCATCCCCTTCATAGCCAATTGGGTCTCTTGTAATAAATCTTCCCAGCGCAGGCGAGTAGTATCGGTTGCGGTAGAGCATTAAACCGGTGTCAGGGTCGAGAACTTGACCGGTAAATGCACGCGTCCAAAAGTAGTTGGAAGCAACTCGTTCGTTAAACGAAGCGTCGAAAATGTGCCGCGTTCCAAATGCATCGTAACTATAACGTTCAACAATATTCCCAGAGGAATTGGCAAGAGCAACGGTATTCCAATTGGCGTCGGCGATGGGATATAACGTCTCCGAACTGCAAATGCGGCAAATCATGTCGTCAATATAGCGCATACCCCAAACGTATGTAATGTCAGGCATTGCTGAATTATTAGCGTATTCTTCCAAACATTGCCAGTTGCGATTGAAATAATAATAGCG
>JAZQDP010000501.1:0-4191 GCA_045546875.1 Thermoguttaceae bacterium
AAACCGAAAATCTTACTGGATCGCGGACGTCAGTCCGCAATAGGAAAATCCTTGACGGCAAATCCGTCAAGTTGTCGCCCGAGGGCGGGCAACATCCGAGGAGATTTCCGGCTTCGTCTCTTTGCTATCCACACTTCTCAACGTTTTGTTCGCCTAACGGCGAATGCGTAATTTCGCTCCCGCTGGTCGCTTTGTTCTTTCTATATAAAGGTTTTAAGCCGCAAAGAACGCAGAGAACGCAAAGATTTTAAACCTTTGCGAACTTTGCACTTATCCTCACTCTTGCCTACTCCCTACTTTCTACCGCCTTTTTCTACTTTTTTCAAGAAATTTCGTTCTTGGCGCTTACATTTTCAAAAAATCGTGTATAATATTTTAAGTGGAGTATTTTAAACGATTGTGTTTTTGCGTCAAATCGTTTCGGCGCAGGAATCGTTTATAATACCTTTAAGCAACCCAATTTACTCAAATAGGAGTAATATAATGACTAATACGCGTTCCGCTTTACCCTCCCGCATTTTAACACGTGGGCAGATTGTACATTGCATTACTATTTTGTCAGTCTGTTTACTTCTCTCTTTTTTCGGATTCGTCAGCGAAGCGCCAGCAGACATCGTTCCATCGGATCAACTTACCGTGTTCTTTTCCGATAACTTCCATGTCAAAGATAACGCTGCACAAGTATACGATAACATTAATAAACGTTCCAACGACATGGAAGATCGATTCACCGGCGGGCTTCTTGGTCCAATTACCTACGGGAAATCCGGCGGATCAGTTAATACCGCTCAGATTCGTCATCCCAACGGAACTGTTATGATTGCAGCTAACAGTAAAGATAATAACACTCATCTTTCGCCCAATTACGACTTTGGCGCAAATCTTGGAACGTCAACGCCTGCTGAAGAAGGAGGAAGAGTTAATGAAATTAGTTTCAAAGTACTGCCAAATCAACAGAAATTGAATAGCGATAACTGGGCGGCTATGATATTTGGCCTCAACTCAAGCGGACGTTATGCTGGAGTAAATGGAAGTTCCGGCATAGGATTCTTACTGCGACATTCTGGCGGATATCAAATTTTTAATGGAAGCTCTGCAATTGCTTCTGGCAGCGTTACTCCTGGCGCTGACGGTTATATTGATGTCAGAGTTCAGTATACAATTCCTGCTGATAGTTCCACAGCGTCACAAATTCAAATCTATTTCAATGACGAGCTTATACAAGAAATATCAAAAACGTTGCCGGGGAACTACTTCCAATTCCAAGGCTATAATGCTGGTGGAGATTATACTCACCATTTGTATAAAGACTTGGTAGTTAAATCGTCGGCGAATTACAATTACGACGTTTCCAACGCTGATGTGTTCGCTTTAGATAAAAATTGGACAACCAATGGTTTGGATAAACGCGACGTTATTTTCCTTTCTGACCGCGACGGCGAAACGGAAGCTGAACATACCGGCTCTATAACGCTTGGCGCCAATACAAACATCAATGTTGCTTCCGGTTTATCGCTGACGCAATCCGGCGCAATTACCGGACAATACAAACTTACCAAAACCGGCGCTGGAACGCTGCTTATTAACGCCGCTCAAGGCGCTGTTGACGTACAGAGTCTGGTCGTTTCTTCCGGGCGTCTGGATATGAAATCGTATTTCAAAGGCGCATTGGAAATTGAAGACGGCGCCACGTTCTCGCCGGGTAATTCCATTGGAACGCTCAACCAGACTGGGAACTTTACTCTGGACAGCGGCGCAACGCTATTGATGGAAATCGGAGGAACGGACGCTTCAGAAAATGACCAGCTGATTGTCAGCGGTACGACAACGTTTGAAGAAGGTTCTATTATTCAGTTTGCTCTGTATCCAGATTCAAATTATACTCCTTCTTTGGACGATACGATAGCGGTAACGATGCCCGAAGTTGATTGGAGTAAAGCAACGTTTTCGTCTTACTACTTTACATATCGAGGTTATGAAAACGGCAAAGTCATTCTTGGCGCTAATCCCAACGCCGTTCCGGAACCGTCCACCTGGGCGCTGCTGGTTCTCGGAACCGTCGGCTTGTTCTGGCTGCGAAGAAAGAACAGCTCAAAGAACGCTGCTTAATTTCATGAATAAAACCAGCTTTGTTACAATCGCAATCCTTTTCCTTGGTCTAACGGCTTGTCAGGCGCAGGAAAAGGATTGTGTTATTTATCGGTGGACTCAATTAGACGGCTCTGTCTCTTTGTCATTTTGCGAACCTGAACCGAAGGACGATTTTTATCGAATCCGCATTCCCGCTTCCGCGGTTGGAACGGATGTAAAGTATCTGGACGTCTGTTCGCCGTTTGCCAAAGCGTCTGTCGGCGACGACGGCTTTTTCGTCCTGTCGCAAGGGCAGCTTATCATGTTTCGGGATCAGCCGGATGGTCTGTATTCGCCGGGCGTCGTTCCCATGCCGATGCTGGGACTCAAAACGCCGAAAGCCGGCTGCTGTCTGGTCGTCGTTAAGGGAATGCCGTACGATTACCGCCCGCGGGTTGTACTCAAAGACGGAAAATACTCGCTCAGCCTGCGCTTTACGTTCAATGGCGTCAAGCCGTACGAGGACGTTATTATTGACGTTTATCCCCTCGGTCGCAACGGGACGTATTCCGACGTCGCCCGGCGGTATCGTCAGTATCAGCTTGACCGCGGCGAGTGCGTTCCGCTAGCTCAGCGCGTTAAAAACAATCCGGAACTGCAGTACGCCGTCGAGTCGGTAGAAGTGCGCCTTCGTCTGGGCTGGAAACCGGTTCCGTCTCCCGTAGCGGAGCAGACGCCGGAAATCGAGCCGGAAATGCGCGTCGCGATTGACTTCGACCGCGTCGCCGACATCATGGACGAATTCAAACGTCAGGGAATCGACAAGGCGGAGTTCTGCCTGGTCGGCTGGAATATCGGCGGGCACGACGGTCGATACCCGCAAATCTTCCCCGTCGACGAGCGTCTTGGCGGCGAAGAGAAACTCAAAGCTCTCATCCAAAAAGCGCAGTCGATGGGCTATCAAATAACGTGTCACACCAATTCCACCGACGGGTACTCCATCGCCGATACGTGGAACGAGGATTTATGCCTTGTCAATCGGGACGGATCGCTCAATCACCCGCAGACGACCTGGGGCGGCGGGCGAATGTACAATCTGTGCCCCAAACCCGTCTATGAACGCTATACGCAAAGCGACCTGCCGCGAATCGCTCAGCTGGGATTTCGCGGCGTGCATTACATCGACGTCATTTCGACCGTTGCGCCGCGCGAATGTTGGGACAAGAATCACCCGCTCAATAAACGGGAATGCGTCGAGTACTGGAAAAAGATTCTCGCTCAGGGACAAAAGAACTTCGGCGCCGTCGGCTCGGAAGGCGCGTTTGATCACGTCATTTCCCATTTGGACTACTGCCTCTACGCAACGTTTAACGACATTATCGACCCGTCCAAAATGCCGTTGGTGGAACGAACCGTCCCGATGTGTCAGCTGGTTTACAACGGAATTCTGTTACAGAACCCCTGTACGGCTACCGTCAACCCAACGCTCAAAGGCGCTGCGGCGGAACTGAAACTGCAAGAGTTCAACGGACGCCCCGTTTTCTACTTCTATTCCAAATTCAAGTCGGACGGCAAAAGCTGGATGGGCGACTCCGACTTGACCTGTCAGACCGACGAACAACTCAGAGAATCTGTCAAAGCGGTTAAACGTTCATACGACGAATACCGCCAGCGCGTTAATCTGCAATACCTGTTCATGGACAAACACGAACAACTCGCCCCCGGCGTTTTCAGAACGACCTTTTCCGACGGAACCGTTCGCGAATTTAGATACGAGGAGTAAAATGAGTAACGATACGCCGACTGAAACTGCCGAACCGAAAAATGATTTGCTTACAAATTATTTTCTGGGCGTGATTAATATCGGGCTGTTTTTTACGTTGTCGTGTTTGTTGGATCAGTCGATAGGCGGTTTATGTTTTGGAGCGCTATGGTTTGTTGTCTATACCGGTTATGTTTTTGGTTCTGTAATTCTGTTTGTAGTCGAAGACAATTTCCCACGCGTGAAAAGTATTCGCACTTATTATCTAAATCGCTATATAATATTGCTTTTTGAAACAAGTTTGATTTTATTTGCGATATTATTAGTCCTAGGTTTAGTAGGCGTTTCTCAAATAAACG
>JAZQDP010000502.1:0-2559 GCA_045546875.1 Thermoguttaceae bacterium
TTTAGGGAAGTTTTTTCAAGTTAAATAATATGAGGGGAAAACCTTTTTTGAAAAAAAGGTTCTTCCCCTCAAACTCCCCTTTCCAAAAAACTTTAGTAACGGGAGAAATTCAGTAAAAGACGACCGATAACCAATCTGTGAAAATCCGTCTAATCCGTAAAATCCGTGTGCGGACTGACCTGCTCATAACTAACGAGGAGCGCTTTGCGTAATTCCGAATTCCGCATTCCGAATTCCACATTTATTTCATCTCTTCCAAGTTCTTAATGGTTTCCGGAACGTCGATCAGAGGCTGGTTTGCTTCGTCTTCGATGAGGTAGTATTCTACTCCGGCTTCCTGAGCGGCAAGCAGGATTTCTTTAATCGGCAGCGAGCCTTTTCCGACGGGAACGGAGCCGCGGTATTTGCCGTCCGGCGACGGGGTGAAGTCTTTCAGGTGCATGAGCTTGATTCGGTTCGGATACTTTTTGATAATCTCAACCGGGTCGGCTTTCCACGGGTAAACGACCCAGGTAATATCCAGCTCGACAACGACGTTTTCCGGGTCGGTCAGTTCCATGAGCAGGTCGAACATGGTCTTGCCGTCCTTATACGGGGCGAATTCCTGAGAGTGGTTGTGGATCTGGAACTTCATGCCGTGCTGAGCCAGCAGTTTCGCCGCTTTGTTGATAACCTCGGCGTGATGGCGAACTTCTTCTTCCGTCAAACCTTTGTCCCGTCCGCCTTTGCAGGGCAGATACGCCGTGCCTGCGTACTTAACGCCCAGCGTGATAGCGTCCTGAACGGTCTGTTCCGGATTCTTTTCCCACTGATCGAAACCGAAATTGCGGCTGACGGGTATGAACCCGTGTTCGTCAACCAGCTTCCGGTATTCCTGAAGCGAATGACCGTAAGGGTTGTTACATTCCACGTAGACGAACCCGACAGCCTTGGCGGCGTCCATCGCCTTGTTGAGGTCTTTCGACGCCAGCTGACGATAAGAGTACAGATTGACGCCAACCTTGCCCTTGAACCATTCGTTATTACCAATTGTTGACGCCGGCGCGTCCGCGAATGCAGCCGTCGCGCTGAACAGAATTAAACTTAAAGTGATAAATAGTCGTTTCATGATGTTTGTATAATAAAATGATTTTAGTGCATAGTGCGTAGTGCATAGGAAATATATCTATTCCCTATTCCCTACTCCCTATTCCCTCAAAACTACTGCCTACTGCCTCTTGCCTACTGCCTAAATCGACCTCATATATGCCGCGTCCTGACGGATGCTTTCTTCGTAGCCGAGCTTGCGGTCGATGGAGCCTTCAATAACCTGCGTTCCGAAGAAACCGATTTCTCGATAGGCGTTGAGGACTTTGGCGTAGTCAATGCGTCCTTTGCCGAGGACGGTATTGTCTTTGCAGTGACATTCAACGATGTGCCCTTTGAGCTTGCGGATGTCGTCGCAGATTCCTTCCGTCGTGCCGAACAGATGAATCATGTTGCCGGGATCGTAGTAAATCTGAACGGCGGGGGAGTTGACGCCGTCGATAATTCTCAGGTGCTGTTCCGCGTTGAGCGGGGCTTCGACGGCGAGAATAACGCCTTTGTCTTCTGCTTTGGGCGCGAGGGCTTTGAACCGTTTAATCGTTTCCGCGTACTTTTCGTCAGTATTGAGGTCGGCTCTTCCAAAGAAGGAAATAAGAACCTGCTTGACGTTCATGGCAGCCATGGCGTTAATGCAGCTGGTAACCTGTTCTTCGGCGTCGTCAATCTGCCAGAACGGAGAGCTGTTGAATTCGCCCATGGCAAACGAGGTAATCGCAACGCCGGTTTTCTCCGAGCGTTCCAGATAGCTCTTCTGAACGTCCGGATTTCTCAAGTCGTCGTTTTTCCGGGGGCGAAGGCAGAAGGTAACCTGAAGGGCGTCCAGACCGAGCTTCTGCGCCTGTTCGAAGTTGCTGGACCACGTTCCGATTTTGTAGACGTACCGTTTCTCTTCCGCCTGAGCGGAGCCGGTAAGAGCGCCGCAGGCAAGCGCGGCAAGACCAGCTGCGGAACCTTGCAGCATGGCGCGGCGGGATATAATGTTATTCATGAATAATTCCTTTCGTATCAGTTAAACGGGGTAAAACAAAAAACCTGTCCAATTCCTAATTGAACAGGTTCAATTATACAGCAATTAAAAATCAATTGCAAGAGTCGGGGGGAGAAAAATTCGGAATTAGTAATTGACGCAAGTGGCTGTCGAGGCGTTACGCTTGCGTCAACTCCTAACTCCTACCGTGGGTTAAAACCCACAGCTAGAAATATTGAACCGCTACGCGGTTCTAGCGGAAGCGTAACTACGCTCGTTACACTCGCTCCGTTACCGCCTTTCAATTCTTGCGCTTACGCCAATACATCAACCCGACAACCCCCAGAGCCATCAGCGCCCATGTTGACGGTTCAGGCACGGCGTTGACTTGCAGATCGCCCATATAGAACGTGCTGTAAACGTTGGAGGCGGAAAACGGGTTATAAGTCGGAGGCCAAGCGGTCTTAGGAAGACAATGACTAGACCCAACTCCTTGGCTCACAGAA
>JAZQDP010000503.1:0-9180 GCA_045546875.1 Thermoguttaceae bacterium
GGGAGACAATTACGGCAACTATATTCTCGATAACGGCATTCACGTTACAGGTGGAATAAACAACGAAATTGCTGCAAACAAGATTTCTATTCGTAATGATAGTCATTCAGAAAGCGGCGGTCTGTTCGATATTTCAGAAAACGCTCAATTGACAGTAAAAGCCGTTATATTCGACAGCAAAATTGCCAGCGACCTTAGACCCAACGTTGTTAAAAAGGGAAAAGGCGTTTTAGTTTTCTCTGCTGCGAATACGTACTCAAAAGACACTTCTATTGAAGCGGGGACAATTCGTCTTATCAACAACGGTACGCTCGGCAACGCAACCAGCGACATTACAGTAAAGTCTTCTGCCGAAGATATGTGGGCTACGCTGGAATTCGCCCAAACAGAGGGAACAGTCAATTTCAGCCGAAATATTAATAGTCTTTATTATTCAAATGCGGCATCCGGCGGAATAAACACAGGGCGTCTTATTAAATCCGGGGCGGCTACGCTCAACCTGACGGGAAACATTAGTAGTACAGGCGTCGAAACAACAGCGGGTACGATTAATTTTGGAACTGAAACAACGCCCAATGGAAACGCTCTTCGTCCGGGATATTTAAGCATCAGCAATTCCACCGTCAATTATTACGGCGGGACAAATGGAACGATGACGATTCTCGGCGGCGGTTATTCTTTCGTCGGGAAATCTGGCAACAGTACGCTCAATATCATCAGCGGCAAGGTCGGAACGGAAGCGACTGACGGCAACCTTTCCAATTTGAAACTGTATATTGGCGGTGAAACCAGCGCCAACAATAATACCATCGGCACAGTCAATATCAATGCCGGAACGACATACGCAGCCGGTCGTCAGGAAATTTTCGTCGGTTCTTGGGGAACGGGAAATATGAACGTCTACGGAACGATGACCTCAAACGCTCAGATTCGTTTGGCGGAACATACCGGTTCTTCCGGAGAGATTCATATTTACGACGGCGGTTCCTTAACCAACAGTAATCAATTGCACATTGGATCATACGGCGCCGGTATGGTTCAAATTGACAGCGGCGCTACGCTAAAGACAACCGGCACAACGTTTCTTGGCGCTACTGCCAATACAACCTCTGGAGTTGGAAGTATGAATGTCAAAGGAACGTATAACGCCAGCGGAGTTATAACTGTCGGTTCATACGGTTCTGGAGAAATAACAATCGAAAGCGGCGGAAGTCTTGTTTCCACAAACAACGTCAAACTTGCGGAGCATTCCAACCAGACAGGTACAATTACCGTTAAAAAAGGCGGTTATCTCAAAAGTTTGGATATTCAAGTCGGCGCATGGGGAACTGGCGTTGTCAATAATTATGGAACAATTGAAGTTACAGACACCGTAAAACTTGGACGCGACGGAGGCGCTGGCAGCGGTACGGTCAACGTCTACGAGGGTGCAACGCTTTCCGCCAACGTGATTTATCCTGGCGTTACGATGCCTGGTACGCTCAACGTTGCCGGCGGAACAGTAACAGCTACCGATATTGCAATGCACGGTCGCGGCGCTAACGCAACGGGAACTATATTAATTACTGATGGCGGATCGGTTACAGCTAATCTCCTCCAGTTTGGCAACGTAAATTACAAAACTTACGCGGTTGACACAACGCTTACGCTTAACGATGGAACGCTGTCGGTTGTCAATGTAAATTATCCACGCGACGGCAGTTATACAAACAATGTCAACGCAACAGTCAACCTCGGCAAAGGAACGGTTATCACCGGAGCCGCCCCCGGCGTTGATTCAATCTGGTGGAAAGCCGTCCATATCAATTTGACCTCTGCCAACGGAACGGAATTCCAGGTTGACGCCGGCAATCAGGCGTTGATCAATTCCACGATGTCCGGCAGCGGTAAACTCATCAAAACAGGAGAAGGTACGCTGTTAATCAACGCGGCTGAAGGCGAAGTTGACATCCAAAGCCTGCTCGTTTCCTCCGGACGTCTGGATATGAAAGAATACTATACCGGCGCGCTGGAAGTTGGTCTTCCTGATGACGCTGACAGTACGGCGATTTTCTCGCCAGGCAACTCGGTTGGATCGCTGGAAATTACCGGCAATTTCACGCTCAACAGCGGCGCAACGCTGCTGATGGAATTCGACGATACTGGAACGGACTCGCTTCTGGTTTCCGGAACGACGACATTTGAAAAAGGCTCAATTTTATCTCTGGCTATGGAGGACGGAACGTCTGTTTCGCCCAATCAGCAACTCAGTTTTCAGCTTCCGATTGGCATTGACGCTTTCGACAACGCGATACTTGATTATCCATCGTTCCTGACGAATTTGGAATACAATTCCACAACCGGCGTTCTTTCCGCCACAGTAGACGCCAACGCCGTTCCGGAACCGTCCACGTGGGCGCTACTGATTCTCGGGGCTATTGGTTTACTCTACCTGCGTAAAAGAGTTAGAAGTTAGAAGCGAGAAGTGAGGAGCTGGAAAAGCGCCTCACTTCTTTTTTGTTTTAAATCATAAAAATTTGCAAAAGTTTTGTAAATTATTTGCAAAAAATCCACTTATCCCCCTTGTAATTCTCTTTAAATATGAATATATTACTATATGGGAATATGTGCAAACTTCTGTTTTAGCGTCCCGGACGGAACGGTTCCCCCGACCTGAACGCTATGCGTTACGTCCTTGTGAAAATCATGAATAGAAAGAACGGATTCACTCTGGTAGAATTATTAGTCGTAATTGCGATTATGGGCATTCTCATCGCGCTGCTTTTGCCAGCGGTTCAATCGGCTCGAGAAGCGGGGCGACGAATGAAATGTTCCAACAATCTTAAGCAGATCGCTTTGGCATGTCACGCCTATTCGACGTTCAACATGGAAGCGTTTCCGCCCGCAACGGGGCTGGTTAAATACAATACCGCTAAAAGTAAAAGCAGGGAAGAAGGTTCATACAATCATTGCTTTACAGTATTCATTCTCCCGTATATCGATCAGCAGGTGTTGTACGATTCTATTGATTTCACATTATCGGCATGGGACATGTACTACCAAAATCCACGACCAGCCGCCCTGACAACGATTATACCAATGTATTACTGTCCTTCCTATCAGCGAGAAGTTCTCTGCGAGGAACCTGTCAACTATAAGTTTGGCGCTTTGTGGACGTATAACGGCGTCGGCGGCGTCATTCGCACTCAGGAAGAACTCAACTCTAAGCAAGGAGAACCGTACATCGTATCGCCTGAAGTTTCCGCGCCAGCCGATTACGGGAATTTGCCGGATAACGGCATGTTCAGTTGGGGGAAAGCTGTCAAAATCAATATGGTTCCTGACGGCTTGAGCAATACGCTTTTAGTCAGCGAATACATCCAGAAAGATTCTAAAGGGACGTATTCAACTCAAGCAGGCAACGTCCGCCCCTGGGTTTTGGGAACAAACGAAAACCGCGGCATGTACGCCTACAAAGTTATCAAATATAAAATTAACGAACCTTACGATCGTATTGGCGATAAGGTGCCTTTTAACCATCTCCCCATGGGAAGCGATCACACAGACGGGGTCAACGCAGCTAAGGCTGACGGAAGCGTCGCTTTCCTAAACGATAATATGGACATTGCCGTTTACAAGGCGATGGGAACCCGAAACGGCGGGTCGCCAGAAAACGGCTTGGGAGACGACTAATAGGGGTAGGGAATAGGAAATAGGGAGTAGAAATTTCTACTCCTTTGTCATTCTGTAACATACATTAAAATATTAACATACGGAAGGTCAATATGAAATCAATCAATCGCAGAACGTTTTGTTTGACCGTCGGAGCTTTCGCGTCGGCGGCGTGCGTCGGCTGGTCGCAGGAAACTGCGTCGGCTGACAACTCCGGCAAACCGCTTCAATTCAGTGGGATTTATCCGCACTTGGCGCAGTTCAATAACGAGGGCGAATGCGGAACCGGCGCCGTCGTGCCGTGGGCGGGGCATCTCTGGACGATTTCATACGGACCTCATCTGCCCTACGGGAGTTCAGACAAACTCTACGAAATTGACGACAACCTCAATCAGACGATTCGTCCGGAGTCCTTTGGCGGGACGCACGCCAATCGCATGATTCACAAAGAGTCCAATCAGCTCATTATCGGTCCGTATTTTATAGACGCAGACCGCAACGTTCGCGTTGTTAAGTCGGACGTCATGCCGGGGCGACTAACGGGAACCGCGCGACACCTGAATGACCCGGTCGGCAAAGTCTATTTCGCGACCATGGAAGAGGGCATGTATGAAGTCGACGTCAACACGTTAGAGGTTACGGAACTCTATCAGGATTCCAACCGCAAACGCGAGGGCTACGTTGACATCCTGCCCGGCTATCACGGCAAGGGCTTCTATTCCGGGCAAGACGTTGTTATCTACGCCAACAACGGCGAACAATCCTCTCAGGCGCGAGTTGACCCGACGACGCCGTCCGGCGCGCTGGGGTCGTGGGACGGCAAGGGAACGGGAAAAGACAACTGGACGCTCGTTCGCCGAAACCAGTTTACCGAAGTTACCGGACCGAACGGGATCTACGGTTCCAACAACCCGGAAACCGACCCGATTTGGGCTGTCGGCTGGGACGACCGCTCTGTTATTCTCATGCTTCTCGACGGCGGCACGTGGTCAGCGTACCGGCTTCCCAAGGCGTCGCACTGTTACGACGGAGCGCACGGCTGGAACACCGAATGGCCCCGAATTCGGGAAGTCGCCGACAACGGAAAATCCGTTCTTCCGGACGGCGGGTTGCTCATGACGATGCACGGCATGTTCTGGAACTTCCCCAAAACGTTCAAACGGAATTCGTCCGCGGGAATCAAACCGCTGTCGTCGTACTTGAAAGTCGTCGGCGACTTCTGCTTCTGGAACGGAAAAATAGTCTGCGGATGCGACGATTCCGCAAAGAGCGAGTTCCTCAACACATCCCCGTTCAAAGGGAGCCTCAAAGCCCCGGGACAGTCGAACTCCAACCTCTGGTTTATCGCCCCGAAACAGATAACCAAATTCGGTCCGGCGTTAGGGCGCGGAGCCGTCTGGAAGGAAGAACCGGTCAAGGCGGGCGTTCCTTCAGACCCGTATCTGTTTGCCGGATTCGACTACAAATGCGCCTGGATTGCTGTCGATACGCCAACGGCGTGGTCTAGCGAGATCGACGAAGACGGAAATTATAAGCACTCCGCGTTTATAGAAAACCCGGCGACAATCACCTTTGAAATCGACAAAGACGGAACGGGCGTCTGGGAAGAGTGGAAGACGGTTTCTGTTACACAAACAGCGTTTGTTGACTTCTCAGACGCGCCGGCGGCTCAATGGATTCGCGTCGTTTCTAACGTCGATCTGGAGAACGCAACCGTCGAATTTCAGTACAGAAACAAAGACGACCGTTCTGTCGCGTCGTCGCCCATTTTCAACGGCTTGGCAACGAAAGCCAGCTCGTCCTGGACGCCGTCTACGCTGTGGAGCACGACCAACGGCGGCTGGCTATGCGTCGTTCCAGAACCGGTAATCAACGGCGTCAAACAGCCCAAACGACTGTACCATCTTAACGTTGACGGCTCCCTGACGCGCGAAACGGACAACGAAGAATCCAGAATTCAGCTCGTCGAAAGCATGGTCGCGCTGGAGCCGATTCCAGAATCGCTGTTCAAAATCGACGATCTGTCCGTTCTTCTGTCCTATAATGGCAAGCGATACCGTCTTCCAGTTCAGAAATCCGGCGCCAGCCAGAGCAAAGACGGGATTTTCCTGCGTCTGGACAGAGAGGTTGCAACGGAACGCGACCTGTTCAGCTGCGCCGGAACGTTTTACGAACTGCCCGCCGCCAACGCAGGGTCGGTTCCCAAGATTCGCCCTATCGCCTCGCACGGGTACGTTATTAACGACTACTGCTCATGGCGCGGCTTGCTGGTTTTAGGCGGCATTGACGCCTCCGCATCGCCGGAAGCCAATAGCCACATTATCCGTTCCGATGACGGGTGCGCCGTTGTTTGGGCGGGCGCGGTTGACGATTTATGGACGCTGGGCAAACCCCGCGGGTTCGGGTACGTCTGGAAAGAGTCGGACGTCAAGTCCGGCGACGTCTCCGACCCGATTCTCGCCACCGGATACGATAAGAAAACGGTCGAGATTGTCAACCACGGCGCCGCGCCGATTGCAATTACGATTCAAGCCAACGCAACGGACAAGGAACTCTGGATTGACTGCAATCAGACTATTGTCGAGCCGGGACAGACGTTCAAGATGGAATTCCCCGCCGCCTTGGGCGCCTACTGGTTCAGAGCGAAAGCCGTAATCGCCGGCAAAGTCAGCGTGAAGTTCATATACGCATAAAAAAGAAAAGATAGTTGAAGTTTCGTTCAGGCGAGCCGGGGTGCGTAAGCCCCCGGAAACAGATCGCTGAGCAACTATCAATCTGAAATCAACAGCTATTGTTCGATAAACTTGTCCAGGTTATCGAAATTCTTTTTCCCTACAGCTTGAGGGTTAAACGGAGCTTGACCGTTTGTTCGAGTTTGAATATCGGAGTCGATATACAGCTCGTTATGGGGCTTAAATCCCGGCAGGGTAATAACAATCACAAAAACATTCATTCCGCGGTGCCCTGTATTTGGCGGAATGTATGTGAAATCACCCGGTTTAAGAGGAATTTCCAGGAAGTTCTGGAGCTTTCCTAAATCGGGGTACAGAATCAGACCAGCTTCTTTATTCCCGGTTGCCAAATTGTAATCATTTGGATCGAGAACGAGATACATTTCGTATTGAGGCTCCCCGCCGGTTACGGGAACTCTGGGATGAAAATGCGTCGGCGACGTTTCCGCAGCAATATTGACTGCGTGACTGTTAAGCAGATTGGCGCCGTCTTCCGTCTTTCCAGATGGACTCCATGTCAGCAGCAGCCGTCGGAACGGATCAAAGCCTGGATTGCATCCGCCAGCCGTGTCTTTGAGGAATCGCAGACGTCGAACGATTGACGTTGGACGATTTTTCTGACCGTTAAGGCGAATATAGACCGCACGAAAAGCGCCGCGCACATCAATCGATTCATTTCCAGCAAGAGTGATTTGATCTCCACTCATAATCGCTTCCCAGCCGGAAGATTTTTTGGTTGACCAACCGATTTTATCGTACACGGTAAAGAGCCATTCCAGAGCGGATTCCACTTCCGGAACGCTTGACCATGGGCGCACGCCCTGCTCTTCCAGCTTCCAGAGTTCTCCGCAAATATCGCCCGCAAAGGCTTGGTTCCCGTTTGCATCCTTGCCTGCCGTCGCCCGATCGAGAATCGCTCGAACCGGCGTCTGTACTGACGGGATAAGAGAATCAAAGTTTTCTTCTATTATCTTGAGTTTCTGAGCAAGCGGCGCTGGGGTTTCGTCGGTTTGATAGCCAGATTGAAAAAACGTCCCATCGCCTTCCTGAGTTCTATACCCGGCAGGAAGAAGAGCTTCCCCTTTTCCCTTGAACACAAACCAGAACGTAACCGCATTTTCAGGCGACGTTAGCCGGGTTTGAGCTGAAACGTCAATGACGCCAAAATCCACGTGAGGATGGTTTTTACGAATACGTTCCTGAAGACGAGCCACGGCGTCTGCATTTGAAAGCGAAAATCGGAACTGGTCAAATTGACAAAAATTAGACGACATCTTTTTATCGGCATCATTGGAAAAACAAACTGACGACAGACAAAACGATATTAGCAAAATCGTCTGTGCAATACGAAAAAACAAATGTTTCATGGAAATCTCCAAATTCTGGCTGCAACAACATACAGCGGAAGTTTGTGAACAAAATTTCGCTACCCGAACTTTCATTCTGGAATTGTAGCGCCTTTCCAGTAAAAAGTCAAGTTAGTAAAGGTTCATATTATACCCAAATTGCTCTTTTTTTCTGAAATCGTACGATATTTCATCTTTGCGGCTCATCCTGATAACTGCAGACCGTCAGTTGCGCTCGGCGCTTTGCGTTATTTCCTGATTCCGCATTATAAAGTCCTCTTGACAAATAAATCAATTGAAGTAAAATTGAGAATCAAACGTTGGATGTTTGGAATTTTTCCAAACCGATCCGTTAGTATGCTTATTTTATCACTAAATAAAGGTACAATTACGATGGAAATTATTCATGACAGCGCCGCGTCGCTGGATCCGCTGAAGGGTAAAACAGTTGCCATTATGGGCTTTGGAGCGCAAGGCCGCAACCAGGCGTTGTGCTTGCGAGAATCGGGCGTTCACGTTATTATCGGCGTTCGACAAGGCAAATCCTTTGAAGCCGCCAAAGAAGACGGATTCGAGGTAATGAGCGTTAAGGAAGCCGCAGAAAAAGCTGACCTGATTCAGATTCTGCTTCCGGATGAACGCCACGGCGAAGTCTACAAGAACGAAATCGAAGCCGGACTCAAGCCGGGCAACACGCTGTGCTGCTCGCACGGGTTTGCGTACACGTTCAATACGATTGTCCCGCCCAAAGACGTCAACGTTATCATGGTTGCGCCCAAAAGCCCCGGAACGGAAGTCTATCGCCGGTTCATGGAAGGGTTTGGCGTTCCCGGCTTGATCGCCGTTCACCAAAACGCCACCGGCGACGCTCGCGACATCGCCCTGGCTTACGCTAAAGGTTTGGGCTTGACCCGCGCGGGCATTCTGGAATGCACCATGCAGCAGGAAACCTACGAAGACCTCTTTGGAGAACAGAACGTCCTGTGCGGCGGCATTGTCGACTTGATGCTGTGCGGCTTTGAAGTCCTCATCGAAGCTGGCTATCCGCCGGAGATGGCGTATTTTGAATGTATTCACGAATCCAAGCTGATCGTTGACCTGATTTACGAAGGCGGAATTCAAAAGATGAACGCTGTCATTTCCAATACGGCGGAATGGGGCGAATACAGCAACGGTCCGTTCATTCTCCCGCACGAACAGATGAAGGCGTTGATGAAAGAATCTCTGCGCCGCGTCGAATCCGGCGAGTTCGCTAAGAAGTGGCTTTCCGAAGCTGCCGCTGGCGCGCCAAACCTCAACGCCAAACGCGCTGCATTGGCAGAACACCCGGCTGAAATCACCGGCGCCCGCATTCGCTCGATGTTTGAAAAGAAATAGCAAATGAGCCGCTAGCTACTAGCTGCTAGCTATTAGCTTGAAAACCTGATTCACGCGTTATCGCAAGAAACAAG
>JAZQDP010000504.1:0-1602 GCA_045546875.1 Thermoguttaceae bacterium
TAAGCCGTCTGACCTTATGCGGGCAAAGTCTATGAACTCTCCAACTGTGTCGGTGTCTTTCGCAATTCCCGACGCCGAAACGATATTATCTATATCAGATATTCCGTGTGAGAATGTTACGTTCCCGTTCACACCGCCCGAATAATAAACGGTCTTTTGATATAGCGGTTTATTGTCCCGCCAAACTCCGATTACACGCTCTACGTCTGAATAGATAACAGGAGAAAATCCATAGGCTTCATAACCGCCCGAACCCGCTACGTCTGTGGTCTTGGTGTAGTAGATATTCCAATAACCAGTATATCCCGAACCGTCCCAACCTAAAGGCATAACGACCACGTTCGTTTTGGTCACGGTGACTCTCAAAGCACCTTCGTTATTGTTGTAGACGTAACCCGTCATATTGACAGGCAACAACTGATTACTTCCCCACGCACCGCCTTCAATTCTGACAATGGTGTCAATGTCTGCGATGTTGTGGGGATAACTCGCCTGTGAGTTGTTAGGGATTGCGGTTTGCACGGTCTTGCAATATAGCGGTTTTTTGTCCGTCCATACTCCGATTTGCTTTTCTTCCGTCGAGTAGATTTGAGCGTCAAGAATCAGATTACTCCCGCCACCGCCTAATACATCAACGACCGTTGCACCGTTCACGTTGTCGTCCGTGACGCTGACGTTTCCTGTGAACTGTAATTTGCCTTCTGCGGGCATATCTGCCCCGTTCTCATCAACAATGGTATGACCGCCCGAGCCACCGCCACCGCCTATTTGGTCGATTTTGTCCATATTGTCATTGAACAACTGACGAAAATCTCCGAACGGGTCGCTTGCGTCGGGTTTGCCTAAATTGTGATTCGGTGTATACTGTGCCATTTATTACCTCAATTCCAAGCGGGTATGTTGACCCATAGTTCGGTGTTAAATGCGTTTGCTCCGCTGATAGAAACTGTCCAATTCTGTGAACCGTCGGCGTCGTGTTGGACGTATTGCTCCGTTATGCCGAGTTTGGAAAACTCGTTCCCGTCATAGTCAATGTAATAATAGGCGGTTTCATAGCAATAGCGGTCGAGTTCTACGGCGTAAAGATAACTTAATGCCTTGAACATCGACGCCATATTTGTGACAGACGACAAATCGAGAGCAATGTTTGATAAATCGGTCAACGCTGAAATTCCGCTGAACATTTCGGCGGTGTTCGTTGCTGAACCAAAATCCCAACTATTCATTGCGGATATATCGTCTATCCAATGGTCATTACAGAACATTCGATAGAACGAATCGACGTTTCCTGTGTCAAGGTTCTCCAAGCCGTCAAGCGACCGCAACTTTACGCAATCCTCAAACACGCTCCTCATACTTGTGACGTCTGACGTGTCAAGGTTCGCCAAGCCTGTAACGTCAACAAGCGAACGGCAATTCTGACACATTTCAGCCATTGCGGTGATATGAGGTGTCCAACCACTCAAACCGTCTACATTCTGCAAGAGAATGCAATTCTTTAACATAGCGGTTATATTCGTTAGTGCCGTCGGGTCTGTTCCCGCCAAGAAATCAACATTCGTAAAACGGCAATTATTGAAACAAAGTAAGTCGGAGGCCAAG
>JAZQDP010000505.1:0-10568 GCA_045546875.1 Thermoguttaceae bacterium
GATTTTTTGAGCGCATGTCCGTGGGCTTACGCCCCACGGTTACATTTGTGGCGCCCCTTTCGGGGCTAATGACAATCATATCTGATTGCTAATGCTCCGGACTTGTCATCTTGCCTATTTTCGCAACCCAAAATTGAGCGCGCCCCGGCATTGGAGGCAAAGATGTAAATCCCTTGACGAATTATTTTCTCAAGGTATAATTGCAGATAAAAGAATATGGAACAGGAATACATTCCTTCTTGTGCGGTTCTGGAAGAACGCAGTTGCGACTGTTAAAATTCTCGCAACTCACAACTCGCAACTACTAACAATTATCAACTAACTATGGACTACAATCAATACGACAACCCGTTAATTACCCGTTACGCATCGTCTGCCATGAGTGCGTTGTTTTCCCCGCAGCGCAAGTTCAGCACATGGCGGCGCCTTTGGGTTGCCTTGGCGGAAACGGAAATGGAGTTGGGGCTGCCCATTACGCAACAACAGGTTGACGAACTCCGCTCTCAGGTGGACAACATCGATTTCGACGCCGCGGCGGAATACGAGAAGAAGTTCCGTCATGACGTCATGGCGCACAACCACGCTTTCGGCGACGTCTGCCCCAACGCGAAAGGAATCATTCACTGGGGAGCGACCAGCTGTTACGTAACCGACAACACAGACTGCATTCTCGCCCGGGAGGCGATGCTGCTCGTCCGCGCCCGTCTGGTTGACGTCCTGCGCGTTTTGGGCAAATTCGCTCTGGAGAACAAAGACCTCGCCTGCCTCGGGTTTACGCACCTTCAGCCCGCTCAGCCGACAACCATCGGCAAACGCGCGACGCTCTGGATGTACGACCTGACCATGGATTTGGAAGACCTCGAACACCGTTTGGCAACCATCAAAACCCGCGGCGCCAAAGGCACCACCGGCACGCAAGCAAGCTTCCTCGATATTTTCGAGGGGGATCACGAAAAAGTGCGCGAGCTGGACAGGCGCGTCTGCAAAAAGATGGGGTTCGACGAACCGTACGCCGTAACCGGTCAGACGTCGCCGCGCAAGCTGGACGCTCAGGTTCTTGCCGTTCTTTCCGGCTTGGCGCAGACGTGTCACAAGATCGCGACCGACATCCGAATTCTGGCTCACCGTAAGGAAATGGAAGAGCCGTTTGAAAAGAGCCAGATCGGGTCGTCCGCCATGCCGTACAAACGCAACCCGATGAGAAGCGAACGCATTTGCTCTCTGGCGCGGTTTGTTATGAGCCTGGAATCGTCGCCCGGCATGACGCTGGCAACGCAATGGTTTGAACGGACGCTGGACGATTCCGCCAATCGGCGCCTTGTCATTCCGCAGGCGTTTATGGCTATCGACGCGATTCTGATTATTCTCCGCAACGTCTGTGACGGTTTGGTCGTCTATCCGAAGGTAATCGAAAAGAACCTGCGAGAAGAACTGCCGTTTATGGCAAGCGAAAACATCATGATGGAAGCGGTCAAACAGGGCGGCGACCGTCAGGAACTGCACGAGTTGATTCGTCAGCACGCGCAAGCCGCCGGCGCGGTCGTCAAACAGGAAGGACGCCCCAACGACCTGCTCGAACGTCTGAAAAACGACCCGGCTTTCGCAAACGTGAACTTTGGCGAGGTTACAAACCCGTCCAAGTACGTTGGCAGAGCGCCGGAACAGGTTGTCGAATTCATGACCGAAGTCATGCAGCCCATCTACGATAAATACGAAGGCGTTACCGCCGACGTCGAAGCGATGAAATGCTAGAGTAGGCAGTAGGCAGTAGGCAGTAGGCAGCAAGAGGCGCCGCAATTGTTAAGATAAAGAAAATCGGAGAAGGCAACCGATACTCCTCGCGTGGTCGCGGCATTGTCTCCGGGGGGGGACGGATATTATCCGCCAAAACAAACAACCTTTGATTTTTGACGCGGACAATGTCCGCGCCCCGAAAAGGTTCTCGGCTTGACTGTCTTTTTACGTAATTACGAATTCTTTTTACGCCAGTAGATCAAACCGGCGACGCCGAGAAGAAGCAGCACCCACGTGGACGGTTCCGGTACTGCGTTGGGGTCAACAGCGCCGGTAATGGTAAACGTCGAACCGTTTTGAGTAACCGTTACGCCGGAGAACTGATAATAGCTCAACGCGATTTCAATCGTATCCAGATCAATTCCGTCAGCGGTGATCTGTACTGCAAAATTACCGTTTGTTCCCAGCGTGTTATCCTCCGCAAGGACAAGCTGGATCACCGCGCCGTCTTCCAGCGTGAAGTCGCCCAGAACGATGAGCATGTCGTTTTCTTCCGGCGTTTCTCCGCCGACTTCCATCAGCAGCGTTGACCCGGTATGAAGAATCAGAGCGTCCACTTCCGAATCCAGAACTGTACCGTCAATGGTCAGCTTGCCAATCGAGTTGCCGGGAGATAAAGTAGCGCCACTTTCAATTTCCGTGGAGCCTTTGAAATATTCTTTCATATCCAGACGACCAGAAGAAACGACAAAGCTTTCCGCCTGAATTCCGCCAAGGCTGGCTTCTGAATAAAGCTGAAGCGTTCCGTCTCCGGTCTTTTTGATATTGTTTGCCGAAATCGAACCGATAAACTTGGTTGTATCGATGTTATTGAGCGTTAAGGCGTTCGTTACTGTTACGTTGGACGCGACGTCAATGGTTCCATCGTCTTTCAAACTTCCTCCAGAAAGATTATTGAGAGTAACGTTCTCCTGATCGAACGTAACAGCGCCGGACGCAACGTTAATATTGGTTCCTTCCGACATCGCTATCGAGGCAATATTCAAAGTCGTTGTGGGATCGTCGAAGGCAATTTCTAACGTACCCGCTTCAACGCTTACTGAGCCGACAGAATTGCAATTGCCGGTAATAGCCATCGTTCCTTCACCCGATTTCGCAATTGAGATTGTGTCTGCAATAGAGCCGGAATACGTGTGCGTAAAGCCCTCGGCAGGATTGACGTTTAACGTTCCTGCGCCGCTGATGGTTGAGAATACGGCTAAATCTTTGTTGGGAGCGTTGAACGTCAAAGACGCTTCAGCGTTAATTGTTACTGGAGCAGAGAAGCTCACCAGATTGCTGAACGTAAAGCTACCGTCGGAGAACGTCCAGTTGTCGCCGTCGAAATTAAGCGGCAAGTATTCGCCGTCCGTTCCACTGACTTTAGCGCCCAATCCGACAAGCGTTCCGCCAAAGCCGTTGACTCCGCCGCCGTTAGCTCCGATGGTTCTATTAAATCGGAATATTCGCGCTTCGATCGTATAGGTTTCACCCGATTGAAAAGTAAACAAGCCGGTATTGCTTGCATAATTATAATCCTTTCCGTCAATTTTATGAGTAGCGGTGTTAGTCCAGTCCATAACGACTGTTTTATTCCCTTCGGAATCGGTAATTGCCAAATAGGCACTGTTGTGGAACTGATATGCAAAGTCCAGCGTAATGGGCAAATCTGTCGTATTGACAACGCTGGTTTGCAGCAGGTTTGTGTTGTTTTGGTCGCCCGTCTTACTGCCCCAAATATTGGCATCATAGGCTCCCGAAGAATATGCGGTATTCGCAATCAAATCCATATTGGAAATGAATTCCGGATTGGTAAAGTAGGACATGTCTTTTGACGCACCTGTAAAGAGCTGTCTTGAGTATGTTCCTGATTCCGGTCCGGCAAGATTAATCGTGGAATTGCCTTGAGATACTATAATTGTTGAATTATCCAGCAAAGATTGAGAAGAGACGTTCAGCATTCCGCCTTCCAAGTAGATTTGCGTTGCTGCCGAATTTGTTCCCGTGGGAATGAACGTTCCGTTTTCTCCAATAGTAATGCTTTGCGCGCCAGAGTTGTTGCCAGACGCAATCAGCGTTCCTCCGTTGACGGTTAAGGCTCCGGTATTGGAACCTGACGTAATCAGCGTTCCTTCGCTGACAACTAACGAGCCTGTGTTGGCGCCTGTCATCGTCAGCGTACCGGTTCCCTTCTTGTCAACCGTAGCGGAACCAGTAACTTTGCCGACGAACGTGTAATTGTTATTGCCGATCAAAGTCAGCGTTGCCGGAGTGGACGAGGTAATGCTTGCGTTTGTGGATTGACCGGAAATATAGGAAACGGTTTCATCGTACCCCTGTAAATTGAGCGTTATCGCTCCGCTTGTGCCGTTTCCTTCTGCATTCTTGCCAAATACAACGTCCGTTGTGTCCGGCAGGACGCCGCTGGCTCCCAAATTGAGCGTTGCGGGGGCGGATGTGTCGCCGCTGCCTGAAGAAGCTCTCCATTGGAAGTTGCCGATATAGGTTTTCCCTTGGTAATCGTTATTGGTATTGGTAAGCGTTACCGCGCCATCGTAGACAATTTCCAACGAGCCGACGCCGGTAACTTTGGCGGCAAACTGACCGTTTCCGCCCGAAAGGCGAATCGCGCCGCGTTCTCCAGCGCTGGCGTTTCCAACCAGGTTGATTGTATATCCTTCAAACGTCTGATTTGTCATGAGGCTGGAGTGCTTCATGTCAATCACTTTGTTACTTCCGAGGGAAGCGAGATTGTCAACGCGAACGGTTCCCTGTTCGATATACAATCCGCCGGTAAAATCGTTACTGGAGTTGTTAAGAACCAATCGGCTATTGTTCTCCTGGTTTTGCGGTAATTTAACCACCAAGCGCGTGTTGCCGGAAATCTTTTGACTTAACGTTTGCGCGGCTGTTAAGGCGCTTGACGGAACAATCGATACTACCGACTGCGTTGCTGTATTGGTATTGGTAATAGCAACGTTATTGAAATCGCCTGCCGAGTTAGACGTGTACGTTAAATTTGAACCGTTTAAGTTCAGTGTGGAAGCGGAGGTCAGTTTGCCGGAAACGGTTAAATTGACGTTGTCTCCAAAGGCAAGAGTTCCTTCGTTTATCGCCAACGATGCGAGGGAAACGCTTTTTCCGTCCCCGGAAAGGGTTTGCGTTCCCGCCCCGGTTTTGACAAGGTTTACCGTCCCGCTAATTGAACCATCGTAGGCGTAATTTTTGCCCGAAGGGGTGTTAATCGTTAGCGTAGAAGCGGCATTTGCCGTAACCGTCGCAACGGAAGAACCGTATAAACCGCCTATGGTTTGCGTCTTGCCGTTGAGTTCCAAGTTGGCTACCGTCGCGCCGGTGTAGCTGTAGTCTGAGCTAGTATTTTGAGACTTGCCCATTTCTACAACCGTCGTTGCCGGCAGCGTGTTATTGGTTCCCAGAATAAGATACGCCTTACTGTTGTCTTTTGATGTCGAGCCGCCTTGGTGCGTTCCGATTGACGTTACGCCCGTATACGTATTCGCGCCGGAAAGCTTAACCTTTTTACCGTTTTCAGCTGTGATAAACAAGTCCCCATCACCGGAAATAACGCCGGAATAGGTAATGTCAGCGCTAGGGCGAATTCCGCCAAAAGAGCCAGCGGGAATGGTCATCGCCCCGCTATAAGTAGCGGCAACGGAACTCATTAAAATCGAATTGTCAAGCGTTAAGGCGCAACCTGATGGCAACTGATTAGCGGCGGATACATACAAAATCCCGCCGTGCATCGTTATGCCGCCGGTAAAACTGTTGCCTGTATTGGAGAACGTAAACCGGTTTTCGTTATTATTTGTTGCCGTCCCGTGCGTAATGTCTATATGAATGTTGCCTGTAAACGCGCCGGAATACGTGTAACGCGTTCCGTTGTTGAGATCGCGAATAGCAACAATTGACTGACTACTGTTATTACGGTTGGTATACGAAACGTTCCACGGTCCAGAGCCGGTAATTAGAAGGTCTGAACCGTCCAAATCGGTTTGAGCTGTCGCGGAACCTCCGCTTGCAGCAACAGCCAAAAACACAGACAAGACGACAGCGGCAAAACGCGCGACTCGATGAGTTGATTTTGAAATTCGCATAATATTTTAACAATTTTATAAGGTTGACAATAATGCATTATTGTGTATATTTTCCCTAATGGGGGTAATATACCTTATTGTTTATTATAATCACAAATTTCGAAAATGTCAAGAAAAAAGAAAAATTTTTACTGAATTTCAAAAAAATCTACAGCGCTTTTTTCGTTTAGAAGGAATAAAATGGTATATTGTACAATAATAACTACAGAAATAGAGAATAGCGAGGTGCAGTCTGGGAATTTGCTGGGAGTTGACAAGGAGTGAACAAGATAGATGGAGCGATAAACCTTGGGTTGCGAAAACAGATAAGATGAATATAGAATCGCGTCTCGAAGGTGCGAACCCGCACGGGGGATAGGACGAGGTTACGCCTCCGAAAAAGCCGATTTCGTCGTTACCCACTTCCACTTGGGAACCGACCCTGTCGTTCCACGGCTAGAAACATTGAACTGCTACGCAGTTCTAGCGGAACGCTATCGCGTCTGCTATTAAATTATGCCTGCCAATTTTGAGCGCACCCGCCAAAAAAAGGCTGTTATCTCCCCCTATTGAATTCCATTTGTTGTATGATACAATTTGTAACGAATATTTCATGGAATAATGACTAATTACGCATAGATCGAGATAGTTCTCGCTTTAGCGTAAAACAGCGTTCCTATAAGTCTGTAAAGAGTGCCCTTTTTTTATCATTATGAGAAAATGTCGGATAAGTGTCAGAACAGGAACATAATATTAGATCCATCGGTTAGCAAAAGATATGGGCAAGCGCTTTTTATTGATTTCCAAAGCGATTCGGATTGTTTTTCTCTTTACCCAAACGAATCCAGGGTTAATGTTGTTCAAAGAGGTCTTGAACTGTACGAATCCGGCGTATTGCAGTGGACGTCGCGTTCTGACAGAGACCCCAACGATGAAGAACGCTTTTTTCTCAACTGGCTTCCGTCATGTCTGATGAAAATTGACGATAAACGCAATGCCGCGCGAATTCTCTCTGATTTTCCATTTCTGATGAAACGGCTGCGTTACGGAGGGAATGTCAAGCGAGCTATTCAGGATTACGTCTGTTTTGGCAAGTCCTTAAAGGATGTTTCAGACGTCTTGAGCGCATATTGTGAGGTAATTTGCAAGAATTATTATCTTCTCAATGCTGAAGACAACGATAATCCAGCGTATAAAATCATGCTTCAGCTTGCAATCGACGATGCTGACGAATGTCCAGTAACGCAGGACGCCAAAAGATGGCTCAATCCCCAGACGGGCGATTCGCCCTGTAACTGGTTCTGGATTAGTAAAGTTCGACGGTGTAAAGATTATTTGATTGACGAAAATAATTTTTCTCTTGAAAACGTCTTCAATAAACGCAGTAAACCATGGCATAGTGAGCAGCTTTGGTCTGTATATGTAAAAAATTTGAATTCGGGAGAAATCCTTTCCATTCGTAAAAGAAAATTTTTAAGAGTCTGGTCTCCAAATGACGGAAGCCTGAAAGCTGAAATACATTTGGAATTTTCTCCCATTGACTCAATTCAATTGAAATCGGGAGATTTCTTTTCTTGGTGTGACGACAGCTTTTTTCGGATTTGGTCAATCAAGTCTGGGCGATGTCTTGCATCGTTCTTTGAGGATATTCGATTTAAGGATATTATGGAGGGTTGGGTCTGTGGCGCGGTCGAATTGAGTTCTGGAGACATTGTTACATGGTATGGCGGTTTTCATAACATTGATTTTAATTTGTACGTCTGGTCGCGGCAAAAAAACTGCGGCAAAGCCGTACTCAAAGGGCACAAATGCAATATTGTCAGTGTAAGGGAATTGCAAACGGGAGATATTCTTTCCCTGGACGCAGATGATTGCATGCGGATTTGGTCGCCAATAAATGGCGTTTGCAAAGAACAAATAACGCAAAAGGATGAATCGTTTAAAACATATTATTCTTTTTTTGAAAACGCGCCTGTAACCCCGTTTTCATCAAAAGAAATTGACTATGGCACGGAATTAAAATTTCAAGACAAACGCTTGGCGCTTTGGAATTGTTTTCCGATATTTGGTTCGTTGATTATTGGACCAGCAAGAATATTCGTTCGCGATTGCGATGACAACGAAGTTCTGCTTCAATTAAACTATGGCGCTTGTCAGGGAATTTCGTTTGATCAGGCAAAACTGTTTCTTGAAGGGAAAATATCTGAATCCGATTTAACAACCTACGTCTACGATTTGGTCAATCCTGTAATTGAGCCGGAAACGAATTCTGAAAAGAGCATTGTCATTAGCGACGTCAAAAAACTCTGGTGGCAACTATGGTAGCAAAGGCTGGGAGCTTTTCCGTGCTTTTCGGAATCCTCCCAGCTGTTCTCAAGGGCAAGTTTCAGTTCCTTGGCAAGGCGCCGGTTACGTCGTGGGCGCGATACGGTTCTTCAAGGAACTTGACGTCTTCCGGCGTCAGGACGAGGTCAACGGAACGCACCGCGTCGTCGAAATGTTTGGCGTTCGTCGCTCCGACAATCGGCGCGGCAACGCCTTTGGCAAATTGCCAAGCAAGAGCGATTTCGGACATGGTAACTTCAAGACGCTGAGCCAATTGAGCAACGCGAGCGACTATTTCCAGGTTGTTCTGTTTCTCTTTGTCGTACTTGGCGCGGAGAACTTTGTCGGTCTGAGCGCGTTTTGAACCGCAATCCCATTCTGGACGCGTAAGGCGTCCGCCAGCCAAAGGAGAATACGGAATCCGCGAGACGCCGTACTGATTCGCAACGGGAATCAAGTCTCGTTCGTCTTCGCGATAAAGAAGGTTGTAATGGTTCTGAAGAGTTGAAAAAAGCGTCCAACCGTTCTTTTCCGCCGCGATTTGCATGTTGTGAAACTGGTATCCATACATCGCGCTGGCGCCCAAAGCGCGAACCTTGCCAGCCTTAACCAGCGAGTCCAGCGTCGCCATCGTCTCTTCAATCGGAGTGGAATAGTCAAAACGGTGAATCTGATAAAGGTCGAGGTAGTCCGTTCCCAGACGTGAAAGCGTGCCGTCAATCTCGCGTTCGATTGCCGATTTTGACAAATGACCGTCGTTGAAATAGACCTTCGAGGCGATTACGACTTTGTCCCGAGGGACTCCCAAATCCTTTAACGCGCGAGCAAGAAACTCTTCGCTCGTTCCGTGTGAATAGCAGTTGGCGGTGTCGAAAAAGTTGACGCCCAGATCAATGGCGTGTTTCACCATGCGGGTTGTTTCTTCCTGAGGAAGCGTCCAGAGATGGAAATCGTCCGATGCGACGCCGTATGACATGCAACCAACGCAAATGCGGCTAACTTCTATTCCAGTAGCGCCCAGTTTCGTATATTTCATGATTTGCAGTTCCTTATGATTATACTGAAATGACTAGAATTTTCCAGGATTAAGCCTCTAGCTTCTAGCTTTTAGCTACTAGCTTGATAAACCAGATTCGTGCATTATCGCAAGAAACAGGAATAACCAGGCTAGCGGCTAGCAGCTAGGAGCTAATAGCTCTTTTTCGGAAAATTTCAAGTAGAAAAAGTATAACTTACAGTTTTTCAACGAGTTTTACGATCTTTTCGCGGGTCGCGTCCGTCTGCTGTTCGTCCATTTTAGCGGTTACGACGCCCATATCCTCAACGCCCCAATAGCTGATGATGCCGTGATATTCCCCAATCGCGCCATCGTATACGCCGGGCGAATAGGAGGAGATAAGCAACGCAGTCTTTTTCAAATTCCCCGGCTTATTCATGCAGTAGATACGCTGAATGGGCGCCTGAATCTGGGCGGAAAGCGTGAAATAGTAAATCGGCGCGGCGAAAACAAGCGCGTCCGCCTTGGCAAGAAGCGGATAAAGCTCTTGCATGTCGTCTTTCTGGATGCATTCTCCAGCCCCTTTGCCGTGACAGTATTCGCAAGCCATGCAGCCGGCAATCTTTTTGTGCGAAACGTCAACCACAGCAACGCTGTGTCCTGCCGCCTGCGCGGCTTTGCGGTATTCCTCCGCCATCCAGGCTGTATTTCCGTTCGCTCTGGGCGAACCCTGAAGAATTAGTACGTTCATTTTATTTCCTTTCTGAGTTTAGTTGTTATACGCGATTGAACTTGCCTTTACTTTGACGTTAGCGACAATAAACGGGAATCTACAGCCGTTCAATTGGCTCATAGTCGATCTTTGATTCTTCGTCGGTCGCTTCAAGTTTCATAATGACGGGACGAAGACCGTCGTTGCAGCTGACGATCGCAACGCCGGGCTTCTTTATCCAGTCGCCGTAGTAGAAAAGAGACTCGTTTGCGCCGTGAGCCAGAGCGAAGACATACTGATAGACTGCCTTCCACGCCTCGTCGCAGAAACCTTGCGGTTTAGCGTAGTCGGCATAGAACACGTCGCCCTCCTTCATCATCGGGCAGGCGGTCAACCCATCAACTCCGTATTCCGCCGCAAGCTCCTTGTCAAGCGTTGTCTTGAGAATAGTTATCTTTACGCGTTTCATGTATTTATGTCCTCCATTATTCTATTGGGTTTATCCGACAAGTTGGTACTTGAGCTAAAAAAGCAAGTGTTTTTCCGTCCCAAAGTATTTTTAAACACGAAACACACGAAATACACGAAAAGAAATTTTAGAAAAATCTTTCGTGCTTTTCGTGTTTAAAATCCAATGATTTACGAATGAGGATTGAATTGTTAATTA
>JAZQDP010000506.1:0-21025 GCA_045546875.1 Thermoguttaceae bacterium
GGCGCGACGGTAGCCAACTTGGAACTCAACGGCAAGACGCAAACCATAGGCGGTTTATACGGTTCTTCCGTTGCGACGGTTACGGCAAATGCCGCTTCTACGCTAACGATTAACACCCCAGCGGGCGAAAATTACGCCTACGATGGTTCTATTAGCGGGACGGTAAACCTTGTCAAAACCGGGGCGGGAACGCAAACCCTTTCCGGAAACGGAAAAAGCGTTTCCCTCGCATCGTTGGCGATAAACGAAGGAATTCTCGCCTTTGGAGACAACGTCAATTTAACCGTTTCCGGCAAACTGACCTCCGCAACGTCCCCGTTAGACTTAAACGGTTCCAATTTAACGTACACGTCTAACTCGGCAGGCGATTTCAATAACGTTGCTATTACCAATACCAATACAGCAGCGCAGTCGGTAGTATCGATTGTTCCGTCAAGCAACTTAACAGCCGCGCAAACGTTAAGTCAAAAGATTTCCGGCAACACGCGCTTGGTGGTTAAATTACCGCAAAACCAGGAGAACAATAGCCGATTGGTTCTTAACAACTCCAGTAACGATTTTACCGGCGGTTTATATATTGAGCAGGGCACGGTTCAAATTAGCAATCTTGGCTCTTTGGGAACGAATAAACAAATCGACATCAAGCACGCCTCTTTGATGACCAGCGTGTCGTTAGACAGCTCTTATACAATCAAGCTTGTTAGCTCTACTACAAACGAACGCGGGGCGATTCGCGCAACCGGCAGTTCCAATTCTCTACCGATTGGCGCATACATTACCGGCGTCGGCTCGTTGGAAATTGTCTACGACGGCGCGGTAACGCTTACCAATACCAATAACGATTACCAAGGGAAAACCTATATCGGCAACTTCCAATGGAGAGCTTCTTCAGGCAGCGGCGACACATCCGCCCCCGCAACGCTCAATTTGGGCGCCAGCGGCGTCTTGCCGGATACAACAGAAGTTGTGTTTGGCAGTGGCACAACCGGCGCGCAAACGCTTAATTTAAATGGATATAACGAAACCGTTGCCGGCATTACCAACTCGGACGGTAAAGGCGTAATTACCTCTTCCAACGCCGCGACGTTGACTTTGATTGGCAACGGCAATTACACGTTCGCTGGCAAAGTTACCGGCTCCGCAACGTTGGATAAACAAGGGACGGGAACGTTGACCCTATCCGGAGCCAACACCGGCTCTATAATTGCCAGCGAGGGAACGCTGGTTCTCTCTGGAGACAACTCCGGGGCGAAAAGCATTACCGTTAAGGGCAGCGGCGTTTTGGTTCCAAAAACTGAAGCGTCTATGGCGACTACCGTCAACTTGCAAACGACCGCCTTTTCATATCCAGACAATAAATTTGTGAAGAATACCGATTTTGTCGTATCAGAAAGCGGTACGGTTATTTCAGTTCCTATGGCAGGAGCGCCGTCTGGAACGTACGCCAGACAATTGTTTACCGGTACGAGTAAGGATTACCAGTCCTATTTCACCAATCCGGAATACATTTCCAATATGGATAAAATCGCGAATACTGCTTATAATCCAAACGATACTGCCACCTATTTCACAGCCGACATTTGGGGCAGTACAACAGGCGACCAAAACAACACAAACCTGATGATTACCAACGTCGTTAATACGACGGATTCGCCCATTACGCTGGACTTTGCATATCAGTTCCGCAACAGCGCTTATTTGGCAATTACCGATTCTAAAGCTAACAGAACGCTTGTTATGGACTGGAAAGACTCCTCTGTTCATACAATTGATGGAGCAAATTATGAGTATGCAACCAATACCGGTACATATACCTTTGAACCGGGCGAAACCTATACGATCGAAGCGCGAATATTCCGATTTAACAGAACCATCGGCGCCAACGGCGGCGGACTGAACGGATTTGGCGGAACGCTTGTCGGTTATGGCGCCAGGGTCAGCGGAACGGACGGCGAATACCTGCCGCTCAACTACGACGGCGACAACTGGACGTTCTCTGACGGCAGCTTTATCAATTCTACAAGCGTCAACTTTAACGCTAAAAGCACGACGATTAATTCCGGAGCTACGCTTGAATTCAATACGCAAAACAACGACTTTAACGTAACCTCGCCCTTTAGCGGCGAAGGAACGTTAATCGTCAATCCAAACGAAGGATTTACGCACACGTACTCCGGCAACATCGGAGGATCGCTCTCTCTGGTTAAGACCGGCAACGGCGTTTTGGTTCTCAACCACGCCAACGACATGTCAGGAACGGTTGACCTGCAGGCGGGAGAAATCGTCTACGCTCAGGCTGGGGCTATGGAATCGGTCAATAGTTTGACGATTGCTCCGAACGCTCAGCTTACGGTCGATCTCCCAGCATCTGAAGGCGCGGCAAGCGTTCGCGGGATTGTTCAAAATGAGGGAACTGTAACCATTACCAATGGTCGTTTTAGAACGTACGGCATTACCGGCAACGGAACCATCTTCATGGACGACGGTACGCTTATGAACCTCGAACATTCGGACGGCAGCAAAATCGCTGAAACTCTCGTTAATAACGCTATTGTTATTGAAGAAGGCAAGACCGGAACCTTTAACGTTGGCTGGTCTTTGAACAATAATCCCGATTCTAAACTTCAGCTTAACGGTAGGCTTTCCGGCGTTGGCGATTTTATCCTCGAAACCAATGGCAACGCGCCTGAGGATTTGTCGCAAATAGCCCCGCTAATTGCTAATTTTTCATCTTCTGACTTTACCGGAAACGTTATTACCAGCAACGTCAAAAGCAACGCCAACGGCTACAACTTACTTATAATGGGTAAGGAAAACGCATTCGGAACGGAAGTTGGAACGTTGCAAAATGACGGTAACGTTGACCTTCACGGCTTTGCCCAAACCTTTGCTGGGCTGACAGGAACGGGGAATATGATTAACAGGGGTTCCGCCGATGCAACGTTTACGCTCAACGTTCCAGAGGGAGAAACCTCTAAATTCGAAGGCATCGTTTACGGTATTGCCGACCAGTCGGACGGCAAGTCTTATCAAAACATCTCCTTTGTCAAATCGGGAGCGGGAACGGCGCAGTTTGACGCTGGCGCAAACGAACTGTCCGTGAAAGAAATTACCGTCGCCGGCGGTCGTCTGGACGTTAAAGAATACCTTACCGGGGACGTGCTTGTTAACGGAGGCGTCTTCTCTCCTGGCAACTCCGTTGGAACGCTTAACGTTACGGGAAACGTTTCCGTTGTTGACGGTAAGGCGTTATTTGAATTCGATTCATATAACGATAACAAATTTGACGTATTAAACATTCTCGGCGATGGCAATTCGTTCACTGCCGGCGACGGCATGATAGAACTGTATTTTGAAAATGGCGATGCAGACGCTTGGGCAGTTGACGGCGCGGAATATCAACTCGTTTCCGACGAAGGGTTCACCGCGGGAACTTATGATTCCTGGCTGTCGAATTACACGAACTTGTTTGGATTGACAGGCAAAGCAGACGGTCTTTATCTGGTTGCGCTTGCTTCTCCAGAACCGGGGTCTGGCGTTCCGGAACCGTCGACCTGGGCGCTGCTGGCGCTGGGCGTTATCGGCTTGATGTACTGGCGGAAACGCAAATAACAGGCGAGCCGGGGTGCGTAAGCCCCCGGAAAAGCCTCACGCGAAGTTCGCAAAGTTCGCGAAGTTTTAAAAATGAGATAGGCGAGCCGGGAACGTGAGTTCCCGGGTATGAAACGAAGCGCGGAAGCGATAGCTTCCGCTTTTTCTTTTACCAAAAATCTCCGTTCAGCCCGAATCGCGGGTTGCTCCTCCCCCCCTGATCTTGCGTCAATTGCTAATTGTAAATTGCTAATTCTTTCCCTTTATCTGCTCTGGACAATCGATGAACTTTATGGTAAAATATACCATATAATAAGAACAGGGCGAATTGTTGTAAAATTCGTCAGTTTGGAAATTGTTCATCTTTTGGGCGAAACGCCCTGTCTGATCATGGCAAAACGTGATTACATACCCATAGCCGACGCGCGTCCTCCGTTTTACGTTGGGGTCGATCTCGGCGGTACGAATACGAAAATCGGTCTTGTAGACGACTGCGGTCATCCGTTGTCGTGGGGGAAAACGCCTACATGTTCCAACGCGGGACCGGAAGACGTTGTCGAACGAATCAGCGATGCAATTCATAAACTCATCGCCAACGCGGGGCTGAAACCGTCGGAGATCGCCCGAGTCGGTTTAGGCGCGCCGGGCATTCTCGATTTCGCCGCCGGGAAGATGGTCAATCCAACCAACTTCCCCGGCTGGAACGGGTTCCCGATTCGGGACGCCTTGGCAAAACAGTCAGGCATGCCGGTTTCGTTTGTCAACGACGCCTCTGCCGCCGCCTACGGCGAGTTCTGGGTCGGTTCCGGACGTCTATTCCATTCGATGGTTATGCTCACGCTGGGCACCGGAGTCGGCTGTGGAATTATCGTCGGCGACCTGATTATTGAGGGGGAGAACGGGCACGGAACCGAGTGCGGACACATTCTCATCGATTCCTCTGAAAACGCCCGAAAATGCTCTTGCGGACAGCTTGGGCATCTGGAAGCGTACGCCTCCGCCACAGCGGTTATTCAGAGAACGAAAGACGTCCTCAAAACGAACGAGCCGACCACGCTCAGAAAACGCGTTCGCGCGGGCGAAGATGTTACTCCGCTGCTTGTTGCTCAAGAAGCGGAAAAGGGCGACGCCGTCGCTATGAGAATTGTTATGGACACCGCCCGATACGTCGCCCTGGGGCTGATTTCCCTCATGCACACCATTGACCCCAGCGGGATTCTTATCGGCGGAAGCATGACGTTTCAGCTGGAAAATTCAACCTTGGGCGAACAGTTCATCCAACGAATTCGGGAAGAGGTCTGCTGCAGAACGTTCCCGACTCTGGCGGAAAACACGGTTATTGAATTCGCCTCGCTCGGGTCGGACGCAGGGTATCTCGGCGCCGCGGGAATCGCTCGACTGGAATATCAGAGACGCAAAGGCCCGTCCGCCACGCGCCAGGCGATGAGAAAGTCCAGAGACTTGGTGGGATAAAAGGCAGTAGGCAAGAGGCAGTAGGCAGTAGGGGGGGAGATTCAACTCCTCCCTCCTAACTCCTAACTCAAAACACGTATTTTCAAACGAAGATGATAATTACCATCGATGGTCCTGCCGGAACAGGGAAAAGCACAGTCGCCAAGCGGCTGGCAAAGGATTTAGGGTTTACCTATTTGGATACGGGGGCGATGTATCGCGCCTGCGCCTTATGGGGATTCAAACAGGGCGTATGCTGGGACAATCCGGACGAGCTGACGGACGCCGTCAAACGCATTCCTCTGCGAATGGAAAACGACTACGGCAGCCAGAAGATTTATCTGGGCGAGGAAGACGTTACCGATCAGGTTCGCACTCCCGAGGTTACAGCGATTACTAAATACGCCGCTAACAACCCGGACGTTCGCGCGCTGATGGTTGCGCTGCAGCAGGATTTCGGAAACCGCCAGAACCTTGTAACAGAAGGACGCGATCAGGGAACGGTTGTCTTTCCCCGCGCCGAGCTGAAAATTTACCTTCTCGCCCGGGCGGAAACCCGCGCCCAGCGCCGATTCAAGGAACTTCAGGAAAAAGGTGAATCGGCGGACTTCCAAAGCGTTTTAGAATCCATTTTGGAACGCGACCGATTAGACGAATCCCGCGCCGTCGGTCCGCTTAAACCCGCCCCAGACGCCATGTTCGTTCATACCGACGACCTGAACGTTGAACAGGTGGTCGAGAAAATTAAGAGTTTGATAAGAAACGAGTAGATTTGAGTTAGGAGTGAGGAGTTAGGAGTGAGGAGCTGTCTTCGATTAGCGCTTTGCGTAATTCCGCATTCCGCATTACGAATTCCGAATTAGCCATGACAATTCCTGAAACAGTACGCTATGAAGGCGGCATTGACGGTCGCCTGTTTATGATAGATCAGACGCTCCTGCCACAGGAGTTTACGGAAATTTCCTGCCCGACGGTCGAAGTCGTCTGGGAAGCGATTAAAAAGCTTCGCGTTCGCGGCGCGCCCGCTATTGGGATAGCCGCCGGGTTCGGCGTTGTGGTTGGCGTTCAGCCTGCGCTGGATAAATCGCGCGAGGAATTCGACGCTCGTCTGGCGGAAGTAATCGACTATCTGGCGACCAGCCGCCCGACGGCAGTCAATCTGTTTTGGGCGTTAGACCAGCTGAAGAAAGTCGGTCAGTGCGCCGGGGCTGACGAGTCGCCCCGCGACGTTGCCGAAAAGCTGCTGGCGGAGGCGTTACAGATTCAGTCTGACGACCGGGCGATCTGCCGCGCTATCGGGAAATACGGTTCCGCGCTCATTCAAGACGGCTGGGGCGTTCATACGCACTGCAACGCCGGCGGGCTGGCAACGGCGGACTTCGGCACAGCGCTGGGCGTCTGTTTTGCCTGCGCCGAGGAAGGGAAAAAGATTCACGTGTACGCGGACGAAACCCGACCTCTGCTTCAGGGCGCGCGTCTGACGACCTGGGAACTGATGCAGCGGGGAATTCCCGTTACGCTTATCTGTGACAACATGGCGGCGCAGGTTATGAGAGAAGGACGCGTTCAAGCCGCCGTCGTCGGAGCGGACAGAATCGCCGCCAACGGAGACGCCGCCAACAAAATCGGGACGTATCAGCTGGCGATTGTCGCAAAAGAACACGGCGTTCCGTTCTACGTTGCCGCGCCGAAAAGCACTTTCGACTTATCGCTCCGTTCCGGAGAAGAAATCCCCATTGAACAGCGGGATCCGAAAGAAGTAACCTGCGGGTTCGGCAAACAGACCGCTCCGACCGGCGTTGACGTCTACAATCCCGCCTTCGACGTTACTCCCGCTAAATATATTACGGGAATCATCACGGAATTCGGCGTCATTTCCCCTGTTACAGAAGAAAACGTCAGAAAAGTTTTAGGCGACGACGAGGCGCCGCTCCCAATCCGCGCTGCCGCGCGAGACGAATTATAACCGCTCCCGCTGGTCGCTTACGTTTTTATCAGGTCAGTCCGCACACGGATTTTACGGATTAAACGGATTTTCGCCGATTGGTTTACGACGTTCTAACTTTATTTTCTCCCCTTACTAAAGTTTTTTGGAAAGGGGAGTTTGAGGGGAAGAACCTTTTTTTCAAAAAAGGTTTTCCCCTCTTAATTAAACTTGAAAAAACTTCCCTAAAAGGGAGCCAGCTTGCTGGCGACCGAAAGTTTTTTCAAGGCGGACGAAGTCCGCAAAAGAAACCTCACGCAAAGTTCGCAAAGTTTGCAAAGTTTTAAAAATCGGACGCAAAGCGTTCAACTAGAACCGCGTAGCGGTTCAATATTTCTAGCCGTGGGTGAAACCCACGGATTAGAGATTCGACAATAACAAATATCGTTAAACACGCTTTTTCTACTCGCTCCCTTTACGGGGGCGAGAGAAAAAGATACTGAAACGATCACAAAGACAGCCAAACTTAAAATCCCCTTACTGATCCTTATAGTTATTTCTCAGCTTTTCCTCTTCACGCTGTAGCATTTCTTTAATTTCGTCATAGGACATGTTATTCCCTTTAGCATATTGCAAGGCTTTTTCATACCAGGGAATGTAATTGCCGTCGTCGTCAATTTCATCAAAGCGAAATGGAGAGTAAGAATAGAAAACAACCTTGCCTTTTAAACTGCCGTATTTCTCAATAAGATGTTTGGGTAAACCAACTTCGTATAACGATTCCGATTTCGACAACAATTGAACGCTTTCCAGAGAGATGTCCGCTTCCGATAACTGTAACGCCTTAAGATGGAGCTTGCCAAGTTTCACGATCATCTGATCGTCAACTAAACTATAAAAACGATCTGTTTTCGAACCATAATATTCTCCATTAACTTTTAAAATCTGTAATTGTGAAATTTCAGATAGGATATCGCCGAATTTCTTCTGAAATTCTTTAAAATCCGTCAGATTTTCACAGGGACAGTCTGAAAAAACATCAAGCTTTGTAACCGCCATTTTTTTAATTATTTGAAGTTCTTCCAGCGAAGGATCAAACAACGTTAAATCGTGTATGGATTTATTTGGAACAAGCTTTTCAAGTCCCTGTTTAGATATCCAGACTATGCCAATCAGATGCAATTCTTTTGCTGATGAAATATTGACTATCCAATCCAACGATTTATATTTTTCTGGTATTTTGGATTTATCATATTCAGGAAGAGGATACAACAAAAATGAATCGTCATCTTCAATATCATTTAAATCGTCTAAATCGTCGCCTTCAGTATCATTTGGATCGCAATCTTTCATACCTTCCAAAAGTCTTTGAAGTGAACTGCGAGATTTTTTATCATAGTCAAGGTATCTAACAAGTTCATCTTTGTTCCAGTAATCAACGTATAATTCTTTCAGATGTGGAAGTTTTTTCAGATCCAAAACTGAGTCCTGGTCGATTTCAGAAAATTCAAGACACAGAGATTGGAGGTTCTTTAATTTATAGAGATTGTCCAGCATGCGGCTGCTGATTTGTATCGCTGTGATATCAACAAATTCTACATAATTACCTTCATGGCTTGTACCGAAACTAAAGTCGTTACATTCAGAGTTCAATTCTTTAATTGCTTCTTTTTCAATTGACGATAATTCCGTAAATTGTTCGTCATTCTCCAAGTCTAAATCGGCTCCGGCGCATATTGCGGTTGCCAATAGGACTAACAGCGCGAAAAAGGAATAAATGTATGTTTTCATGTTTTTTCTCGAAACGGGTGGCGAATTGTTGCTAAAGGGAGATTATTCTTGTTTATTATATTTGATTATAACGCGAATTTAGTAGATTGCAAGAGAGAAACAATTTTACAGAAATAATTTATTTTTTGCGGACAGGATGTCCGCGAACCAGCTGTTCGAGCGGGCTTTCCTACGAAAGAGATTTTCGGAGGCTTCCGCAGCAAGCGTCCGTCGATTGTTACTTTGCGAACTTCGCGAACTTTGCGTGAGACTTCTTTAACGGACTTCGTCCGCGACCCGGAAGCGTTACCGTCTACGTCGCAGATTTTCAGCGGGGCATTGGGCAACTTGAAAAAACTTTCGGTCGCCAGCAAGCTGACGACCTTTTAGGGAAGTTTTTTCAAGTTAAATAATATGAGGGGAAAACCTTTTTTGAAAAAAAGGTTCTTCCCCTCAAACTCCCCTTTCCAAAAAACTTTAGTAAGGGGAGAAAAACAAAGATAGAATGTCGTAAACCAATCGGCGAAAATCCGTCTAATCCGTAAAATCCGTGTGCGGACTGACCCGCTCTCAACCATTGGGGGCGGCAGGGGACTGCCGCGTGCCGGGCTTATCACAGGTTTTCTGCGGGGCGTTGGACAAGGCAGCGTCAAGCCGCCGCACTCCCCGCGCAAGCGTGACACTTACGATAATTGTTACTTCTTCAGGTACAGTTGGGCGAGTTTGCCGTCCAGTTTGACTTCGACCGGGTCAACGCCGTCAAGCGGAGCGGACGCCAGTTCAGTACGGAGCGTTTCCGCCTTGATATAGTCGGCGAATCGGAGCAGAGCGCCGGTCAGGTCGGCGGCGTCAGAAACGAGCGAGACCTGAATGCGGTCGGTGTACTCGCAGCTAGATTCTTTTCGGAACCTTTAGCTGCTAGTTTTTAGCCGTTAGCTTGTTTATTCTTGGTTCTTGCGATAACGCACAAATCAAATTTATCAAGCTAATAGCTAATGATTAACAGCTTTCTACTGTCTATTGCCTACTGCCTAACTCTTCTTCCTCTTCTTCCAGTTCTCCAGCGAAGATTTGGCAGTAGGAATCGTACCGGCGGGCGTCGATAAGACCGTTTCCAACGGCGGCTTTGACGGCGCAGCCCGTTTCGTGAGTATGCGTGCAGTCGTCAAACTGGCATTGGCTGACAAACGGGCGAATGTCACGATAGAACCCGGCAACCTCTTCCGGAATGACGTCCCAGAGATGGAAGGAGCGGATGCCGGGCGTGTCGAGAACGTACGATGTAACAGCGTCAGAAGCGTTGATTTTGTACAGCCGGGCGGCGGTTGTCGTATGCTTGCCCTTTTCGTTTTCGTCGCTCACCTGCTGCGTTCTGAGTTGAAGCGTTGGGTCAACGGCGTTAAGCAGCGACGATTTCCCTACCCCGCTTTGCCCGGTAACGACAGACGCTTTTCCCGCCAAGGCGTTTTTGAATTCCTCTATTCCCTGTCCGGTTTTCGTTGACAGGAACAGAACGTCCAGCCCCATCGACGCGTAAACGCCGGCTAAGGGCTGAAACAGGGCAACGTCAACTAAATCGATTTTATTAATACAGACAATCGGCTTGAGGTTGACTTTCTCCGCGGTGAGAATAATACGGTCAATCAGATTCGGCTTGATTTCCGGTTCAGCAGCGGAGGCGATGATAAACGCCTGATCGATATTTGCGGCAATGACGTGCTGTTTCTTCCAGCTTGTTCGGCACAAGACGCCTTGCCGCGGCTCGATTCGTTCTATAAACCCCTCTTTAAGATCGCTTTGCGGAGCCGGTCTGAACAGAATACGATCTCCGGCAACAATCGGGTTGCGCTGTTGCGTTGAAAGCGTCTTGAGCAGACGTCGAATTTGGCATCGGTAAACGTCGCCTGTTAAATCGTCTGATACGAAACTGTTAAGCCCATGAGTTGAAAGGACTCGACCCGGTCGGCAGAGGGATAAATCGACTTCCAGTTCAACAGCAAACCCGGTTGAGGAATCAGCCGATTTAATCGTTTCGCCTTTTACGGTCAGCTTTTTAGACTGCCTGCCGCGCCCGACAATGCGTTCGCTTGACGCCTCGTTTTCCAGCGTCGAGTCGTTTTCTTCGTACTGACGGAGCCAGTCGTTTTTACGCGGCGGCGCGTTGCGGTTCTTACGGAAGTTGGCGCGGATTTTCTTGGACATGGGAAACGTTGAGAATAGCCAATAGATGAAAGGCGGTAATGGAGCGACCAGCGGGAGCGGAATTACGCATTCGCCGTCAGGCGAACAAACTCGCAACTCGCTATTATTGAACCGCTGCGCGGTTCTTCCGGGGGCTTACGCACCCCGGCTCGCTAACTCGCCATTAAAAAAAGGAGACCGGATTTATTCTCCGTTCTCCTTTACTAACCGGAGCAGACAGGATTCGAACCTGCGGAAGGAGTACTCCTTCATCGGTTTAGCAAACCGACGCTTTCGGCCACTCAGCCACCGCTCCAGAGGTTTGGGCTTGTGCAATGCGTGAATATCGACGCATTATGACGCCACAAACGTACTCTTAATATAGCATAAATTCTTTTCTTTACAAGGGAGAGTGAGGCTAATTTTGCCAAGAATTCCAATTGCGTCGAAAAAAATTATCGGAAAAATTTAAAAAATCCCCCATTTTCACATTTAATCCGTTGCATTTCAATGTAAATTATATTATACTAGTATAAAGTATCTAATAATTTAGAAAATAGAGAGCTTGGGAGTAGAGAATAATTTTACGCCTTAGCGGATTTAACATCTGCGTCCTCTCACTATTTTGCATTATCCGTTATACAGTCCTCGAAAGGAGACATTTATGTCAAGTCGTTTTTCACGTCGTGATTTTTTGAAGACCGGCGCAGTAGCCGCTTCTTTGGCAGCCGCTAACGTTGCAGTTCCCGCTTTTAGCCAGGATAAAGCGCCCAGCGATAAACTCAATATCGCTTTCGTCGGGACCGCCGGCATGCGTGGCGCAGATCACTTCAGAGCGATTAACGCCGCTCACGAAAACATCGTTGCTATTTGCGACGTTGATGCAAATTTCTTAAATAACGCTGGCAAACAGTTCGCGCCGAAAGCGCAGAAATTCGCGGACTTCCGCAAGATGCTCGAAGAAGTCAAAGACCTCGATGCCGTTCTGATTACCACGCCAGACCATACTCACGCCGCCCCGGCTGTGATGGCGATGAAGATGGGGCTTCACTGCTACTGCGAAAAGCCGCTGGCTCACGACATTCGCGAAGCTCGTGTAATGCAGGAAGTTGCCGCGGAAAAGAAAGTCTGCACTCAGATGGGAACTCAGATTCATGCGGAAGACAACTATCGCCGCGTTGTCGAAATGGTTCAGTCCGGCGCCATCGGCAAGGTTCACGACGTTTACGTCTGGTGCGGAAAAGGCTGGGGCTTGACGCCCGACGTCAAACGACCGACCGACACGCCGCCCGTTCCCGCCAATCTCGACTGGGATCTGTGGGTCGGACCCGCTCCGTTCCGTCCGTATAATCCCTGCTATCTGCCCGCCAACTGGCGTAAGTGGTGGGATTTCGGCAACGGCACGCTGGGCGACATGGCGGCTCACATCATGGACTTGGCGTTCTGGGCGCTCAAGCTCAAGAACTGCAAGACGATTAAAATCGTCGACGGTCCGGAACGCAACCCGGAAGGCTGCCCGCTCAACCTCGAAATTGACTACACGTTCGAAGCTGACGGCGAACAGCCGGCTGTCAATCTGCACTGGCTCGACGGCGGAAAGCGTCCGGAAATCCTCAAGCAGAAGAACATCCCGGATCGCTTCATGGGCGTTCTGTTCGACGGCGAAAAGGGACAGCTCTTTGCCGACTACGGCTCTCGCGTCCTGTATCCGGAAGCCGACTTCAAAGATTACAAAGCTCCGCAACCCTGGATTGCCAAATCGCTCGGACATCACAACGAATGGCTGCAGGCGATTCGCGACAACAAGCCGGAAGACTGCCTTTGCCGGTTCAGCTACGGCGGCCGCCTGACGGAAACGATTCTTCTCGGCGCTTTGGCGTACCGCACAGGCGAAGAACTTGTCTGGGACGCTGACGCCATGAAGACGAACTCCGAAGCCGCCAACGCTCTGCTCGCCGTTCCGTACCGAGAAGGGTGGACGCTGTAGAATGCGTAATGCGTAATTCGGAATGCGGAATTACGCAAGGCTCTCCGCATAGATTATTCTAATTTAATGTCTTTCTCCCCTTGCTAAAGTTTTTTGGAAAGGGGAGTTTGAGGGGAAGAACCTTTTTTTCAAAAAAGGTTTTCCCCTCTTTTTTTATTGAAAAAATCTCGTTATAATTCCCTTGAAAAAACTTCCCTAAAAAGGGAGCCAGCTTGCTGGCGACCGAAAGTTTTTTCAAGGCGGGCGAAACGCCCGCGAAAAAAATGGAAGGCGGTAATGGAGTGAGCGAAGCGAAGGAAATTACGCAGTTCGCCGACAGGCGAACCGAAACGTTTGTAGTGTGCAATCCAAAACGACGAAGCAGAAAACCTCCCCCGGATGGACTCCGCCCTCGGAGTCCTCCATGACGGCTTTGCCGTCAAGGAAAAGCGGAAGCCTCCAAGAATCTTCTGAACGTGCCAACCGCTCCGACCCGCTGGATCGCGGCTGTTTCAGCCGCCGAAGAAGAATTTAAGCCGCAAAGTTCGCGAAGTTCGCAAAGTAATAAAAAACGGATACGAAGCGCTCAACTAGAACTGAGTGAAACCACGAGAAATCTATTGGTCTGATTCTTTGGCGCCATGTTCAATAAGCCAATCGTACATTTCATCATTCCCTCCCAGAACAGCGGCAAACAAGACGGTATATCCATCATTTGTTTTTGCGTTTACGTCCAATCCTTTTTCAACCAGCCATTTTACCAACTCCAGATTTCCGCTTTCAGCAGCAGAATGTAAGACGGTTTTTCCCAAATTGTTTTTTGCATTGACATCCATTCCTTTATCGACCAGCCATTTAACTAATTCCAAATTACCGCTGCCGGCGGCGCAAAACAAGACTGAAACTACGCCATCTTCTTTTGAACTGATATCCATTCCTTTTTCAACCAGCCATTTAACCAGTTCCAGATTGCCGTTCCAGGCGGCAATATGCAAGACAGTTCCGTCCATCATATCTTCGGCGTTAATATCCACTCCTTTATCAACCAGCCATTTAACCAGTTCCAGATTGTTACTTTCGGCGGCGCTGTGCAAAACCGTGCGTTCAACGCCATTTTTAATCTTGACGTCCATTCCCTTTTCAACGAGCCATTTAACCAGCTCCAGATTGCCACTTTCTGCGGCAAAATGTAAGACCGTAATATCAGCATCGTCTTTTGCGTTGATATCCAGTCCTTTTTCGATGAGCCATTGAACCAGTTCCAAATTACCGCTACGGGCGGCGCTATGCAAGACAGTTGTACCAAACATCTTTTTTGAGTTAACGTCCAGTCCTTTTTTGACGAGCCATTTAACCAAATCCAGATTGCCACTTTCTGCGGCAGAATGTAAAACCACCTCATCCCATTTTGATTCTAAACTAAGATCCACACCGTGATCGAACAACCATTTTACCAGTTCAAGATTTCCACTTCTTGCGGCAAAATACAAAATACGATCTCCGTCACAATCGCATGGATTGACGTCTGCGCCTTTTTCAACTAAATATTTAGCCACATCCAGATTCCCGCTTTGGTAGGCATGGTGCAAGGCTGTTCTTGAAACATCATCTTTTACATTGACGTCTGCGCCGCGTTCTATGAGCAGCTTAACTCTATCCAGATTTCCTGTCAGCGCAGCATAATGAAGAACATTGCCGCCGCATTTGCCTTGATAACCGAAATCAAACTTTTCGGTTTGAAACATTTGTTCAAAACATTCGACGCCTGCTCTGCCAAATCTGTCTATAGCTCTCTTTGACCGTGCTTCTCCATTAGGACTCTCCGCTCCATAGCAGACGCCGGAAAAAACGCCTAACAGGATTATGCATGCGTACAAAATCGTATTACGAATTATCACAAGACGGCTTTTCATATTATTGCCCTTTTCAATTAAGGATGTTACACAATTGGTTTTTAATAGCACTTATTTTATATACGTTATTTGAATTGTTTTCAAGGGGAATTGTTATACTTTTTGAAAATTTTTGGGGATCGTTTAGTAACAGAGGGTAACAGAACGAAAGTTTTTTTGTTTTTCTGTTGCGGCTGAGACAGCCGCGATCCAGCGGGTCGGAGGGGTTGGCACGTTCTCGGGATTCTTGGAGGCTTCCGCTTTTCCTTGACGGCAAAGCCGTCAAGTTGTAGCCCGGGGACGGGCTACATCCAAGGGAGGTTTTTGGCTGCGTCGTTTTGGTATGTACACTTCAAACGTTTTGTTCGCCTAACGGCGAATGCGCAATTCCGTTCGCTTCGCTCACTCCATTACCGCCTTCCATTTAACCAATCGGCGAAAATCCGTTTCATCCGTAAAATCCGTGTACGGACTGACCCGCAATCAACTACAGAGCAACGCTTGCGTAATTCCTCACTCCTCACCCCTAACTCCTAACTGCCAAAACCTCTGATTATACGCATCCCGAATTCCTCCTCTCCCCCCTCTTGTTTTTTATTTTTCAGGCAGATATACTGAAAGTAGTTCTAGTATTAGAAATCCCATTCCCCCGTTATTCGAGATACAAAAGGAGAATATTCATGTCCAGTCGTTTTTCCCGCCGTGACTTTTTGAAAGCTGGGACGACAGCCGCCGCGCTGTCGGCTGTCAGCGTTGCCGTTCCCGCCTACTGTCAGGACAAAGCGCCCAGTTCCAAGCTGAATCTGGTAATTGTCGGACCTGCCGGTCGAGGCGCAGCTAACTATCACGCTGTGCTGTCCGAAAACATCCTCGCTTTGTGCGACATTGATATGAACAGACTTAACAATGCCGCTAAATCCGCTCCGCAGGCGCAAAAGTTCCAGGATTATCGCAAAATGCTCGAAACCGTCAAGGACATTGACGGCATCGTCGTTTCTACGCCTGACCACACCCACGCCGGACCGTCTGTGATGGCAATGCGAATGGGAATTCACTGCTATTGCGAAAAGCCGCTGACGCACGACATTCGCGAAGCCCGCGTTATGCAGGAAGTCGCCGCTGAAAAGAACCTCTGTACGCAGATGGGAACGCAAATTCACGCGGAAGACAACTATCGACGCGTTGTCGAAATGGTACAGTCCGGCGCCGTCGGCAAGGTGCACGACGTTTACGTCTGGTGCGGAAAAGGCTGGGGATTCCCGGCTGACGCCAAACGTCCAACCGACGCGCCTGCCGTTCCCGCTCACATCGATTGGGACTGCTGGATCGGTCCCGCCGCGATGCGTCCGTATAACCCGTGCTATCTGCCCGCCAACTGGCGCAAATGGTGGGATTTCGGCAACGGCACGCTGGGCGACATGGCGGCTCACATCATGGACCTGGCGTTCTGGGCGCTCAAGCTCAAAAACTGCAAAACGATTAAAGTCGTTGACGGTCCCGCGGTCAACCCGGAATGCTGCCCGCTCAACCTCGAAATTGACTACACGTTCGAAGCCGATGGCGAACAGCCGGCTGTTAATCTGCACTGGCTCGACGGCGGAAAGCGTCCGGAAATCCTCAAGCAGAAGAACATCCCCGACCGCTTTATGGGCGTTCTGTTCGACGGCGAAAAAGGACAGCTCTTTGCTGACTATACAAGCCGCGTTCTCTACCCGGTTGAGAACTTCAAAAACTATCAAGCTCCGCAACCCTGGATTGCCAAATCCATCGGACATCATCAGGAATGGCTGCAGGCGATTCGCGACAACAAGCCGGAAGACTGCCTTTGCCGGTTCAGCTACGGCGGCCGCCTGACGGAAACGATTCTGCTTGGCGCTTTGGCATACCGCACTGGCGAAGATCTCGTCTGGGACGCCGACGCCATGAAGACGAACTCCGCCGCCGCCAACGCGATGATCGAAGTTCCGTACAGAGAAGGGTGGAGCCTGTAGTAATTAGGAGTGAGGAGTGAGGAGTTACGCTTCGCGCTCCGCAATGGTCGTGAGCGGGTCAGTCCGCACACGGATTTTGGCGAGCCGGGGTGCGTAAGCCCCCGGAAAAAATCGAGAAATGTTATTGTTTGGAAAATGACGATAGATTGACAGACCCCAAAAATGTGAAATCTATATTCTATCAATGGAAGGATGTCAACTCCGTATTTTTCGGAGTTTTAATATTTTACTTGGATTTAAAACTTGAATAAAATTTAATGTTGGCACTATTTAACCAATATTTCACATATCCGTTTCCATTCTTGTCCATTTAAGGAAGAATTTGTAGGTTTTAGATCATCCCAAACTCTATTAGGAAGGGTTTTAACCATATTTCTTAAATCGTTAAGAGAATAATTGTTCAGAGGTTTGTCGATGATATTCTGCATTGTGCCTGACAAACCTCGCGGAATACCTATCATTCTAAAAGCGAGCGATATGTCATTATCCACTCCAAAGTAAACTAAAGATGGAATTAAAGAGTCGTGAATTTCATTTTCATTGCCATTTATTATACCTTCTAATGCGCTTAACCCCCAAGAAGCTTTGAAACGAATATCATTCATCTTATTGACAAGATCAGTTATTCGTTTTTCTTTGTTTTCGTCAGTTTGCGAATCAACTTTGAAATGAGGATGCATGTTTGCAATTGATTTATATTTTTCACCTTTTACCCAACCGATTATCATTTTAGCATACAAATCTGGATTAAATAGCGAATTAGGTTCATCAACACCTAAATATGTTTCTTTCAAATGTGCAATGACGCTTATTTTTTCAGATAAGTTATCGGTGTTGTTTTTATTGAAAACATTATCTTTATTCCAATCTTGAATATACGAAAATTCACCGTTGTTTTTTGCAAGTCGCATAACCTCAAGAACGGAAGGAACTGAAAATCCAGTCTTATCAGCAAATGATAAAATTCCAGAATGACCGCTATTTTGCTTTTGAATATATAAATATATTGATTTGCATATAGAAATAAATTTTTGCTTCTTGTCTTCAGTATCCAATAAATAATACTCTAATGAATCCTTGAACAAATCTTCTATTTCAGCAATATAATAATTATCCTCGCCAACTGTAAGCAGATGTACAAAATACTGAATTAATGGCGACAACGCATCTGAATGTTCAGCAAATAATCCACTAAGGTCATTTGATTGTAAACAATTATCAATTATGTCGGCATTATCAAACAAGTCTGCCAATACACTTACTAATTCATTAGCGCTGTTTTTTATAATCTCTTTTGCCTTATTTTTATTCTCCAGACTATTGAATGGTAGAATTATTTTCCCATAATTATCCACCAAAGTTCTTCCTGCTCTACCAGCAATATTCCAGAAATCATTTGGTGATAGTTTAGTTTTTTCTCCTTTTCGAAAATCGTCAAAAAATACTGCAGATACCGGAAAGTTTACTCCTTCAGCAATGGTGGTAGTGGCACAAACGTATTGTATATGTCCTTGGCGAATCAAATGCTCAACTAATAGACGGGTTTCGTCAGACATACCTGCGTGGTGCATTGCAATGCCTTTTGAAAGGACTTTTGAAAGCGTTGTCTGTGTCCCAACCTCATCCACAATATATTTTTGTACCAATTTCACTTCGTCGTGAATTTGTGTATCATCAATAATATCGAAAATAAAATTGGCTCTGTTGCGTGTTGTGCCTTTCCCATAACATAAGGTTAAAAATGTTTTTTCTGGCTCTGCGAATTGTTTAAGAGCGGTTTCTAAGATTTGTTTTTTTTGTCCCGTACATGTAATTTCATGTGGATTAGAGATTATTTGTTCTCCAATGGGCAATGCTGAATTATACGGAGTTGGCAATATTTCAACAATACATTCATTCTTTCGTTTTGTTTTCTTTACATCAAGTCCCAATACTAATTTCTCTGATGGTTTCCAATCTATTACAATAGAATTACCACCGCCTAACCAATCTGCAAGAGTGTTACCTGCATTCTTAATAAAAGGAGAAAGTAACATATATTTTGCATTGGGACGTTCGCGTCGCAGAATAGCCATCAGCAATTCCAGCCTTGCTCCACGTTCTCCATTTTGGAGCGTATGAGCCTCATCAAGAACGAACAAAGAAACATCTTGAACCGAAGGATGTTGTCTTCGAATTAATAAATCCAATTTCTCAGGAGTAGATACTAATATATCAATGTTATCGTTGACCATGAGAAACGCATTTTCGACAGGATCAATCTCAATAGCCGATGATGTTTTTTCAATTTTAAATTCTAATGGCTCCAAATCGCTTTTTAAATCATAATAAACTTGATTGACCAACGCACGAGATGGAACAATATATACAATTTTTGCATTTGGTTTTAGAGCTTTAGTAATGATTATGCTAAATTCCGCCATCAATGTTTTCCCCGCACTTGTTGGCATTTGCAAAACCGTAACATTGGACGCAATATCTAATAGTTTCTTGCTCAATGCCTCACGTTGCGAAGGTAACAATTCGATCCATCCCAACTCTGCTTTGTTTTTACAAAGTTGTTTGATTTTGTCGTTAAAGTTGGTATGGTTCCAAATCGAATTGATTGTCAAAGATTTTAACCCAAATTCAAATAAATCAAGAATGCTTAAAAATCTTTGATTAGCGGCAGATAACTTTCTAGCCGTTTCTAAATGCTGGCGAATCACAGCGTCAATCCTGTCACCTCGATAATCGTACCCCTTTTCCAAATACTTAGCAGTTTCGACCAATCCTTTTGACAAATGATATATAGCCAATAAAGAGTATGCCTCGTCAACTTGATTGGCAATTGAAAAATTGTCTAAATATTTCTTTTCGTTATCCTCTTGTAATTGTTTGAGATTATCAATGATGGTTAATGCATTTCTGATATCGCTCAACCCATCTTGTTTACGAACAAGAAGAATAAATGCTTTAAGAATTTCATTTAGTAATTTATTTTTCCAATTATCATCTCCAATTTGTGGTCGATATGTTTTTAAATCAATTCTTATGCTAATAAGTCGATTTGCTTTTATTGCAAGACTAGATAAATAAAAATAGTATAATGAATAAGAATCAACACCGTTAATGCCAAACACATTGTCAAAGCATTGCAATTCATAAGAATCTGATACGTTAATTGTCTTCAACAATTTGTAAGCAGTTTCTACATATTGGTTTTTCTCTTCACCAACAGAACTAAATACTACGTTGATTAGAAAAAAAGATAATCTGCACACTTCATCAATTTTGACTTGTGCTTCAAGTTCAAAGCCTAACTGATGAAAAATAAATTCTTTTTCCGATTCAGTCAGTAATGAACTAATTTCTTTCGATTTTATTACATTGTCTATTAATTCATTCATCTTTTGAAGTTATTAGTTCATGAACTTTATTATAAAATTCATCAACCGTTTTCGCAATGGTTTTGTTACTGAATGATAAAATAGAGAAATGAACCGTATTAGGTGTAAATTCTGCAGAATGTGTTTTTAACTTACCGAAGTCTTTTTCCTCGTCAACACATTCGTAATCTCTAATTAAAGTACAACCGTATGTTATGGAATACTTATCTGAAAGCCCATGCTCTATTGATACTATTGCTAAACCAAGAATCTTCGCATGCGGTAAATTCAATCGTCTCCAATAATTAGTCAATCGCTGAATTACTACGTCCTGGTTATCTTTGTAACGTTTATGTGTTGCAAATAACGAATCACTATTTGAATCCACTACTGCAGGAGGAGATTTCTTCTCTTCAGAAACTTTTGCTTCGCCCAATAATATGTTTACTGACGTTCCATCAATCTTATAACCAATCGCATCCAAACCTCTGCCTGGTTTAGATGAGAGTTCTCTGAATGATATGTTTTTTAAAGGAATTACAAAACGCTCGCCTTCAGGTAATTTTTCTTCAAAATAATAAGTCATTAGAAGTTCACCTAAATCGCTTCTGTAAATATCGTTCAATGGGGCTGGTTGTAATCCGTTATCCCTCATTTTATCAATAGGGATAGCATTCTTGGTTATGATTCTTTTTAATTCATCGGTTCTAAAACCTAAATCCGCGAATAATTTATTATCTATCTCGGAAGAATCGAAATTACTGGTTGTAAGTTGATCCAAGTATTTTTCAGCAAATTTTTGGATGAATGCATTAAAAACGTTTATGTCTTCTTTCACAAATTGGTGCATAACTATTTTAACTCGTCAGTAAGTCGGATCGTAGCCATGT
>JAZQDP010000507.1:0-9430 GCA_045546875.1 Thermoguttaceae bacterium
CCGTGAACGAGGCACATTGGGGCGCTTTTGGCGTCAAATTTGAAGTCCTTGAGGATGGGGACGTCAATTCCCTTTTTTGTGTTGGGACCTGTCGCGCCGTCTTCCAAAACGTAAGCTGGATAGATGGGAATGGCGAAGTTGAGATGGCACGGGACTTTGTCCAGGTCGTCAATTGGCTCGTACGCTGGCGTTTGGGAGTTGACGGCGCTGAGAACCGTTAAATGCCCGCCGGCGGAGAACCCGATCATGCCGATTTTTTCCGGGTTGACGCCCCATTTTTCAGCGTTCTGCCGAACGTGCTTGATAGTTCTTTGAGCGTCCTGCCAGGCGGCGCGGTAAATCTCAATCCCTGCCCGACGCGGAACGCGGTATTCCAACAGAACTGTCGTAATGCCTTTTTCCAGGAACATGTCGACGATTCTTTTCCCTTCGTAGGAAACGAGTTCCTGATACCCGCCGCCGGGACAGACAATTAAGCAGGAGTCAGTCGTTTTCTTTTCCGGCTGAAAAACAGTGAACTTGGGAGCGGGGAAATCGCCCTTTTCGCCCGGCGCCAAACCGCGCCAGACGGGAAACGTTTCCTGAGCAAAACTGGAAGAAACAAGCATCGATAACGCTGCGGCAATGGAAAATAAAATGCGATTCATATTTAATCGGGGAGTTAGGGAATGAGGTGAATGAGCGGAACGCTTTTCGTTCTCGAAACTCACGCTCTATTATAATATAGAATCGCAGAATTGACAAGAGGGAGCGGAGGAATGCGGAATTCGGAATGCGGAATTACGCAAAGCGATTGTCAATGAAAGGCGGTACGAAGCGAGTGAAACGAGCGTAGTTACGCTTAGGCGAGCCGGGAACGTCAGTTCCCGGGACTCTACCGATAACGTTTGAGTGGTCACATTTCACGACACTGTTTTATCTTGCTGTTTTCCGAAAAATGGACTCAAGTTGAAGAAAAGCTCTTGAAGCCGTTCTTTCGGAATGTTGGCGTTATCGAGACTTCGGAGCAGTTCTTCCTGATTAGGCTGCCCGAGCGTGAGACGGTACATGGACAAAACCTTGATAATCCAGTTGTACTTTTCCTGATCTTTACTGAACGGATACGCCGGGACGATGCGTTCAATGGGATATTTGAACTCAAAGTCTTCCGGCAGAATCCAATAGGGAACCATTCCGCCGTTTTTGTCGTTGTCTTCATTGACGACTTTATCGATAAGCGATTTCCAATAATTGGAAATTGAAAGTCCATCGGCGTAATCGCTGTTGGCTAACGACTGCCGAATCGCCAACGACATGTACCGATTGATCCGCCCTTCCCGCTGTTCCATATCAATCGGATTGTTGGGCAGATTCCAGTGCATGATCTTTCGGCAATAGGCGTGGAAATCCAGCCCTTCCTGACCAATGGACGTCGTCGATAAAACAAACGGTCGGAACGGCATATTGAACGCAGTGCGAATAGCGTCAGCGCGCAATACGGTTTCGTCTGTTTGTTTGGAATTGTAATACCCCATTGCGAAATTGGTTCGCATGGAAATCTGCTCTTCGGAACGCTTTTGACCTCTGTGAAGGAACGAATCTCTGGTATCGACAACCGTTCGGCTGGCGCTGAGATAGGGAACTCGCTGTTCGTTTTTCCCCTCAGTCTGTTGAGGCGTCATATTTTGAATAAACGTGTCTGCATTTACGCATACAAAGGCGTATTCGTCCAGCATCGCCTGGAAATTTCCTTCAGCGCAGTATTTCAGTACGTTGAAATAATAATAGATGTTTTTTGATTTAGGAAAAATCCGTTTGATAATCGCCTGGGCGTTTCTTCTGTTGAACAGAGTTGTAATGCCTTCTGCCAATCGCTGAGCAATGTGGCGAATATTTTCTGAAATGGAATCCTTGCCAAATTGCCGCAACGTTCTCAGAGCGCAGACAGCTGGCGAGGCGACCGCCATATAGGCTAATATCTCTGCTGAACGATTGGGAACGATAATGCGTCCTGTTCGTTTGGAATGAGAACTCCCTTCTAACGCTTTGAGCAACAACAATACATGTCCCGCGTTGTTTTTGGGATTGTCGACAAGCTGATAATTATCTTTTAATTTGTCGATTTTGCTTTGAATGTCTTTCTGTACAGCGGCAAGGATTTCCGACAGCGATTGCCCATCAAATTTTAAAGGATTATAAAGTTTAGCCAGAAACTTTGAAGGATAGGTCAAAAGATCTTTCGATCTGTCTTTTAACACATTGGATTCCGTTGGATTGATGTATTTATACGCTATTCTGCGAGCTTGTTTGTTGAGCTTGCCGAAAACGCGTCTTTCCGCTTCGTAGCTTGTCATTGCCGCCGTCATGCGGGGAACCATTTCCCAGGCGGAAAAGAGAAGCAGTTTGGAAAAGCCTTTGTTGGCGTCGAAAACCTGTCCGATGCGATTTTTTGCCTCTGCGGCTGTATAGTACGGATGACTTGGGGGAATCCACAATAACAGCTCAGTGTGTTTTCCCTCTGGCAGGATTTCGTTATACAATTCCTGAAGCTTGGCGTTGTTGGCAGGAATTGGTTTGTATGAATTAATCGCTTTCCTGTTCAAAAACGACGTGTTGTCTTTGGGAACGGCGTCTTTGTTGCGTTTACTGGCAATTCGTTCCTGAAGAGTATTGTAAATCTTGTATTGATCGCGCATAAACGACAGCAAATACGGCGAAGATTTTGCGTATTCAACAGGAATAGGGGGAAGTTCAGCGTATTGAGTAAACTTACAGACGTTAAAGTATGACAGAACGTCCCCTTCTGAAATTGCCATTGAGTTATTGTTGGTTTCCCAGGATGCAGTTTTAATGATTCTGTCGTTTCGCCGTTCCGTTCGGCTGAGAACAGAACGGAGTTCCTTTTCCGCCTGATTCTTTTTTGTTATGAGAATAGACCAGTCTTTTTGACGCAGTTCCTGCAAAGAATTGGAATGTTCTTTCCAGACAGACTCAAAATCGCCAAATTTTTTGCCGCTGTCGGGGTCGCCGTACAGGAACCGGAAAACGCTTTTGAAGTCTTCAAAATGTTCGTTTGTATTGGACTCAAGCGCCTCCGCCAGAGTAGAGTACGGTTTGTACGGAGTAGCGGACAGGAGCAGAATCTTGGTTTTTAACGGGTTGTCGTTATTGAAAAAGTGATGGCAAAGAATTCCCAAATCGGAATCTTCAGAACACGTGATGAGCGAATTAAAACGCTGGAATTCGTCCATCATTACCAAATCCGGCTGGAGTTTGGAAATGCTCAGCCGGGCAAAGACGCGGCGCAATTCCGGAACGATCCAATAATACAGATCGTCATTCATTTGAACGTAGGGCTGAAAATAGTTGTCCCATTGTTCGTAACACGGCATTTGAGGCAAGAATTCCTTTAACGACGGGTACAGATTTTCCGGATACCTGTCTTTGTGCGCCTCGTGGATTTCGTCAATTTGTTCTTGATATGTTTCAACGTAATAATCCCAGTATTTAATCTCTTTGTAGTTGAGCAGCTTTTCGAGCTTGCTGATTTTTCTGGAATCGTCTTTGAAGTAATCAAAGTCTTTAAGAATGCAGAACATCAGCGCGCGTTCTTTAACTGTGCCGCACCCGTTTTTCATATCCAGAGACGTAGAAGGCGTCATTGGCAAGAGCTGACAGTTTCTTTTCTCTTTGCTGCAATCCGCTTCCTGTTTGGCAATGATCAGATGCTGCATGGAAAGCCGACTTTCCGAAATGGACGTCTGCGAATCGCGGGGAATGCCCAATTTGGATTCGTTTTGCCTGGCGATAATCTCGTTAGAGCAAATGTACACAACTTTGAACAGGTCGTCATTGAGTTCTTCGATATGCCAATGTTTGACTTTATCGATAACCTCTCTGGCGACGATCGTTTTGCCCAATCCGACTTCGTCTGCAAGCAGAACGCGGTTTTGTTTTTCGTCATGGAAGATGCTGAAAATGCGATCTGCCGTGGCTTTTTGAAATTTTGTTAAATTGTATTGTTTTGAACTCATGATAGCAGATAACAGGATATTGGTTTATTGTTGTTTATTATTGCTAAGCGCCTGACTGAACGTTTCGAGCATTTTTACAAGCTGACTGTCGACTTTGTCTTCCGAGACGGATTCGATAAAGTTTTTGAGTTCCTCGAAAGGTTCGTCATTTGAAACGGCAACCTGTAAAGCGCGTTCGTAAATGCCTTTGGGAATGTACGCACTTTTTCCTGCCAGAGAGTTGGCGGAATTGTCAAGGGCGTTCATTTCCCATTGAGACACGACGCTGGCGGGAAGGTCAGCCAAAATCAACTCGACCATCTTGTAAAAATCGGTTTTGTTTTCAATAATCGAGTTGAAAATCGCCTTGTTGCGTTCCGCAATGGGCAAATTTTTTGTCTCAATAATTTTGATAAATCGATCGTTTGGCGTTTCGATAATATAGAAATTGGACAGCTGTTCTACCGACAGCCCCGTAATTTTGGTCTCTGGCGCCGTCAGTTCTACAGCGGAATCTCCAGCGCTGACAGGCGCTATTTTGATTGCTGATTCCAACGGTTCATCCGCTCGGACGATAATCGCGTATTTATCGCCGTCTGGCTGAACTTCGGCGCCGCTGATCGCTTGACACAATTTACGGCGGTTGAAAATCTTAAAATCGTTTTTATCGTCGGAATCCTCGGCGGTTTCGTCTTCAAATGATTCGATTTCTTCAAACGGGGAATTGAGCAACGTCCCATCCTCGTCGATTTGGAAGAGTTCTTCACAAAGGGATTCATACGTTACAGATCTGGCATTGGACGGCAATTCCAGTTGAAGCATGAATTCCACGTTTTGATTAAACGCCTGATTTGTCGCGTTGGCGGAACCCGTCAAGAGCATATTTCGTTTATCAGAACGATAAAAGTACATCTTGGCGTGAATGTCGCGGTATGGAACAATTTCGTTTGCGTTCGATTCCGATTGCGTTGAATCTTCAATAAGTTCGTCATTATTCAGAACCGATTTGAGACAGTATGCGTTTGAGAAACTTTCCCAGATGTTTTTGGTCAAAGACGACTTGCGCGTTAAAAGCGACGACACCTCCGGCGTAGTTCCGTTATCGGTAAGCTCTTTAATAAAATCCTCGCCCAGGAAAGGAGAAACGACAATAAGCCATTCTTTTTCACATTTGAGCATAGGAATGCGGTTCTTTCTGTATTGTTCGGAAATGCCCAATGGGATAAACCAGCATGAAGAATAAACGCCGTTATCGTCCAGCAGAACGGGTTCGCTTCGGGAAACGAAATCTTTGAGCGTTTCGATTGAACTCTTTTTCTCCTCCGGAGTGAAGTGAGCAAGATAGTCCAGCCAATCAGTAAGCGGTTTTGTTCGTTCAGTGGACTCGTTTGTCGCTTTGTCTTTGACTGCCGCTTCCAGAGCGACGGCGTAATCCAGATTTGAACTTTTTGATAAATTGCGTGACGAAACAATTACTTTGATATACGGTCGCGCGTTTTCGTTGTTTGCCGTTGGCTTGTATAACAGAATCCAGACTTTGGGATGAAAAATCCCATCGTGAGGGAATTTTGCCTTGGTTGGATTGACTTCAAAAATACATTTATCCATCAAACCGGTGAATATTTTTTGATTTTTCGGAACGGAAACGGAACAGTCGTTGCAGTAAAAAGCCAGTTTGTCTGAATACTTTTGGATTCCCCGCAGTAATTGCAGCTTTGAATTTGCCGGCGTTTGAGCCTGTATTTCGTCCTTCATTCCCAGCGAATAAAATACGCCTAGAACAGTCTCAAAATCTAACGTAAACGTACAGGCTACGCCGGTTTCCAGCTCGTAACCAAAATGAGGCGTAAGGGCGGAAGAGAGCGTTATTCTGCTGTCCTTAACATTTAATTGACACTTTTTCATGCGTTATCTCCTTGTATTGTTCAGTCCCTCAAGAATGTCCCGGATAATGCCCCCTGCCCGATACGATCTGTAATCCAGTTTCATCCAGGAAACGGCTTCGACGCTGTTATACGGGGATTGATAGGGCGTTTTTTCGTAATCGAAAGAACCTATTTTTCGACGATTTCCTTTGAGTTCTTTTTCTCGCTGTTGCACGCGTTCTTCAAACCTTTTCCATTCGCCTGATTTGGCGAAGCTGAGCAATTCTTTGAGGAATGCCTTCTGTTGGGTTGACGCTTTGGTTTTTAACAGAATTTCATCCAGCGGCACAAGGTTGAAATCCTGATTCTTCCAATCGTCAAACGCATCTTTGAGGAAGGCGTCGTTTCTATCGGAAAGCAGATAATTGTACGCAATATGCGCACCGTAAATAAAATTACGAAACGCTTTTGCAAGCTGAAAAACCTGCTTCATGTTTTCGTCCAGAGCGACTTCCGGAATCTCGTCGAAATTTTTAAAATCGCAGGAGATTCCATTATCACGGCAGTATTTCAGCAGCTGCGCCAAGGCGGAATTTTTTGACGACGGAGAAGCAAGTATTTTACTGCAGATAAACTTAGCCTCGTCATAGGTCAAGTTCATATTTAATCCTTCCCGCCAGTTGTCATGGTTCCACGTTACTGGAGAGTACAGGTCTGGATAGTCCAAGCAGGCGTCTGGAGCGTCCTCGAAGTAATCGTCATTGTTTTTGTTGTCTTTAACGGACGAATTGCGCTTTTGCTCGGCTTCAACCGCATTGTAGCAGATTGAATCGCACATCTGAGAAAACGACAAATTGGGATTGACCATGCGGAAGGTTGTCAGCGCGCCCCAGTAAATGAACGTTGGTTTTTGTACGACATTGCGAGCGCGAATTCCGATTACGCCGCGTTCATTGAGCCCATTGGTTTTAAAGACGTCGACTAAATCGTCCTGCTTTTTATTTAAGAACTCGCCAAGAGCCTGCCTGGTAATTGGACTGTTTTTTCTGGCGGCTTTGCGAGCTTCTTTGTCCGCTTCCTGAAACAGATAAAGCAGAATAACCAAATATTTGGCTCTGGTTTGGATGGTGGTGATGCCAGGAAAGAGCATGTTGGAGAAGGCGTCGCGGATTGTACCGATGCCCAGTTCGTCCAACGTTCCTTTTTCCTGTAATAAACTCAGCAGTACTTTAATTTTCTCCTGCTCTTCCTGGTTGTTGTCCAGCCAGCCTAAAGACATAGGGACTGTTTGTTGAATCTTGTTCATGGTTAGTTTTGAATATGAATTAGCGAGTATATGGCGGAAACTGTTTCCCTGCTAATTTTTAATTATGTGATTATTATACACGAAAACGAAAACCGGGCAATAGGGGTATGACAGACTATGTCGTATCATCCAATTTTTTAATATTTTATGAGTTGACTATTGACATTTTGGGAATTATGTGTAATAATAATCCTCATGCGTTGGTAGAGAGTTGAGGATGGTTGATTGTGAATTCATCCAGATAAATAATTTAGCTCTTGTCATTGACGCCAGGCAGATTCTTTCAACCTTTAATTTAAAATAATCATGGACAACCTCATAATTCGCGCGTCGGCTGGAACTGGAAAAACGTATCAATTATCCAAACGGTATTTACAATTGCTGTTTGAAGATGTTGGTCCGGAGAGCATCCTGGCAACGACGTTTACTAAAAAAGCGGCTGGGGAAATTCAAAACCGTATTCTTAAGGATCTGGCGAAAGGAGCGCAGGATAAAAAATCTGCCAAGGGAGAGAAAGCGCCCTTTGAAGAACTTGAGGAAATGCTTAACACTCCCGTTGGCGAAACGAATCCATGTCAGAAAAAGATTACGCTTACACTCAATCAGGTTCAAGACAAACTCTATTATTTGATAAAAAATCTCAATCGTCTGAATATCAGTACCCTGGACTCCTATTTCAACCAGATTGCGCAATGCTTTTCACTCGAACTGGGGTTGCCAATGGACTGGGAGATCATGGACGAATACAAAGATAAACAAATTCGGACAGAAATATTAAATAATTTATTCAAGTCAAATGACGATAAGATACGCGCCTCGCTGTTGAATTTGGTTTCTGACAGGTTAAGTCGTTCAATATTCGGCAAGGTTCGGAACATAGTTAATGACATTTATAATATTTGGCGAGAAGCTCCGGATTCAGCGTGGGAAGCGTTAAAAGTTCCTGAAAAAGAAATCTCTGACGAGGAATTTGATAGACTTCTGCAAGACACTATTGATTTGGTTAATAACTCTAATCTAACAAATGGTACGAAAATTGATTGTCAGAAACAACTGGAAGCTTTGAAAGCAGATATGTATAAGGGAGTAATAGACTTATTCAAGAAATCTTTAGGCAAGACATGTTTTATCGGGGATGAAAAAGGCGTAAAATGCGGCAACAGTTTAATTAAGGATTCTAAAATTGCGAAGAATTTGATCTCAATTGTCAATTATGCAAGACGGTATTTATTAAGCGTTTGGAGATTGCAAACGGAATCTTATCGAGAGATTCTAAAAGAGTTTGATGAACAGTACATGAAACGAAAGAAAGATTTGGGATGTCTGATATTTGATGATATTCCATGTCTGCTGTCAGGCGAATCTTTTTCGGGTAAAAAACTGAATACGTCTTATCGAATGGATGGATCGATTAATCATTTGATGTTAGACGAATTTCAAGACACCAGTCTTTTGCAATGGCGCGTTTTAGAGCCTATGGCAAAAAAAGTCGCCACAGAAGACGGTCGATCTTTTTTCTGCGTAGGAGACGATAAACAGGCAATATACGGATGGCGCGGCGGGGAAGCAGAGCTGCTCAATTCTCTGGAGAGTTTGTTAAAACCAGCCACAATTAACAGTACGACGATGGGAGCGTCGTGGCGAAGCGGTCAGTCAATTATGACGGCAGTCAATGATGAATTTTCTCAAATCGACAAGAATGAAGAACTTCTAACTGATGACTTTATTGAGGGCGCTAAAAATTGGCATAAACGATTCGTAGAGCACAAGACTGCGTATAAAACAGCGAAAGAAATTAATTATTCTTACGTAGAATTAAGTTGCGCGCCATACGATGAGGATATATCAGATGAATCAAAGAAGGAGCTTGATGAACTTCGTGCAATGAAGTATCGGTTTGTCGCAAGGAAAGTTCAGGAACTGTATGAGCAGTCTAAGGAGAAAAAGTTTGAAATAGGCGTTCTTACCCGAAGCAATAAATCTGCCGATGCGTTAGCTCGAGAAATTAAAAATTTAGGTTTAGAATGTTCTCAAGAAGGCAAATCAAATTTATTGGATTCATATAGCGTTTGTCAGATATTGGGGCTATTGAAATGGATTGATCACCCCGGCGATAAATATTCGCAATATCAAACGTGTCGTTCCAGGTTAAAGGACGTTATTGGTTTGAAAGAGCCGTTATTCGACGATTACGGATGTCTGACAAACAATATACAAGCGTATTCCAAGGTACTCAATGAGTTGCGTTATTCGTTAATTCGCAATGG
>JAZQDP010000508.1:0-21780 GCA_045546875.1 Thermoguttaceae bacterium
AGGGGGGAATATATAAAATTATGAATATGTTAAACATTCTCTTGACATTTACATAAGGTTGTGTAAAATTATTGTAACGCATTAAAAATGGGCGTTTATAAAGTTGTTTTTAAGGGATTGCAATACTAAATACTATGATAAATCTAAAAAGATTAACGTTTGTTTTTCTATTGTCGCTTATTGGTTTTGTTATGCTCAGTGCAGATGAATTTTTTTCTCCAGAACAAAAAACAAGAGACGCGGCGTTTCGATTTGGCGTTTACAATATAAAACGTTTTGAACAGATGTTTCAAACAGGAAATTTTGATTTTAAAAAATATGGAAATGGGGTTGATGGTAGTAATATCTTACATTATGCTGCATATATGGGAGATTTGAATCGCGTTAAACTTCTAATAGAGAAGGGCGCTGATATAAATGCCGAAGGAAATAAAGGTATGACGTCATTGCATTTTGCAGTTTTTAGCGGTAATTTCGAGGTCGCTAAATGGCTTGTAGAAAATGGCGCGGACGTTAACGCTAAAGCTGAACAAGAAATTACAGTATTGCATTGGGCAGGAATCGGTCGTTTCAATGTAAAACAATTTAACTGGTTTTTAGAGAAAATAAACGATATTGAAATTGCTGATTTAGCAGAAAAAGGCGTTATTCCATATATAATTATGGGTGGTAATTTAGAATTGATTAAATGGCTATTTGAAAAAGCTCCTGAGTTAAAAACTGAAACGCTTGCCGATGAGGAACTTTTGGATAATGTTGCTCTAAGTGGAAGTTTGGAGATGATGAATTATTTTATTTCTCTCGGTATGGATATTCATTCACTGGACGATTCCGAAGAAGAAAACCACATTTTAAGAAATGCTGTAAAGAGAGGCAATTTGGAATTAGTGCAATGGCTCTTTGAACAAAAAATACCATACAATATTGACGAATTGACATTAGTCGCTATTCAAAGTCCATTCAGAAATATTGAATTAATCAAATTTCTAATCGAAAAAGGCGCAGACATTGCCAATTTGGATTGCGAGATGTTTTTTTTATATCGCTATAATGATATAGATTTGATCCAATGGTTGATAGACCAAGGACTGAATATTTCTAATGAGTATGAAGCCTTGAAGGGATCTGTATCCAGCGGCAATTTAGAAATGGTTCAAAGAGTTATTTCATACGGGAATAACGCTAAAAACAGAGGTAAAAGTCAGTATAGCGCTTTAGTTTACGCTATTTTAAATTGGGATATGGATATTGTGCGTTACTTGGTCGAAGAAGAGGGCTTTGACGTTAATGAACCGACAATTGGAAATTATCGCGATTGTACGCCATTACGAGAGGCGGCAGAAAGTGGCGATTTTGAAATGGTGCAATATCTGGTTGAGCATGGCGCTAATGTTAATCCCAATATGGGAAAGGCAATCTTTCCGTTTTGGTATGTCTTATCTGATAAAGGCGGCGATCCAGAGATCGTAAAATATCTTAAACAGCGTGATAATACACTTACCCTGTATAGCGGTTTTTTGGCGATAATAGTATTTATTGTTTGTTCAGTTATTCTCTTTTTTACTCTTCGACAAAAAACGGTTTACTAAAGTAATAAAGATGAACAACTTATTATTTCCCTCCCTTTCCTGCTCTTGCAAATACTCGTCGATTCGGTATAATCACAGATATGAATAATAAAGTTTACCGATTTTTATTGAGGCTTTTGGGCGTTATCGTAACGTCATTGGCGATACTAGGCTGGGGCGTTCCTGCGATTGTCATCAGTCCGCTGGCGGGAATTATGCTCTGGATAACAGTCGGGACGATTTGCTTCATCCCGTTGGCGATTCTGATTTTGAGCGCTTTCGTTCCCCGTTTTTTCTGCCGGTTCCTCTGCCCGATGGGCGCGGCGTTTGACGTCGTCGACTGGCTTGGGAAAAAACTGGGCGTTCCCCGGATTTCCGCTCGATGGGTTCCCAACCTTCGATTCGTCTTTCTTGTTGCAGCGATTGCAGCGGCATTTTTCGGCGTCGCCGGTGCGCTCATTCTCGACCCGACGGTTCTGTTCAAGGGATTCGTTTTGCTTTCACCGAATTCGTGGGGATTGATTCTTGTCCCGATATTGCTGTTTTTGACGCTGTTCATTCCGAATTTCTGGTGCGTTCGCGGCTGCCCGCTCGGCGCGCTGCAGGCCGTTGTTTTCTTTCCTTTTCGGATCGTGAAGAAACTCTTAAACCGTCAGGACGAGAAACCGTCTGAGGATTTGCACGGCATCGCTCAGCGGCGATATGCCTGGGCTGCAACGCTTCTCGGCTTGACGGCGGCAGGCGCGTACGGCGCGTATAGCAAACAGGAAGAATCCAAAAAGAGTTCTCAGCGCAATCCGTTGATTCTTCCGCCCGGCGCGGGAACGGAACTGCAAATGGCATCGCAGTGCGCCCGCTGCGGAGCGTGTTTCAAATCCTGCCCGACGAAAACGATTCAGCCGATTCTCTTTGAACAGTCGCCTGTCCTTTGGAGAGCGCCCTGCGTCGATTTTCAGTCTGAATCCGACCAGCCCTCTTACTGCGAGTATACGTGTAACAAATGCTCGGAAGTCTGCCCGACCGGTGCGATTGCAAAGCTGACGCTGGAAGAAAAGCAGAAGATAGTTCTGCGCCCTGTTACGCTGAACTATTCGGAATGCCGGCTCAATTTCGAGAAAGAATGTTCAATCTGCGTAAATGAATGTCCGACCTCCGCTATTGAAAAACAGTGGTCGGACGAACAGTATCTGACGATTCTAACCGTCAACATGGACTTATGCGTCGGCTGCGGCAAATGCGCTGCCAACTGCCCAGAAAAAGCGTTGAGATGCGATTAGACAGTAGGCAGTAGGCAATAGGCAGTAGGGGAAGGTTACCCCAAGTACGCTTTTTGCGTTCGGAGCAGGTCGCGAACGGCGGGGATGTCGACGTTGCGAATGTAGTCAACGTTGGTTTTGACTGCAACGGCGGCGGCGCATCCAGCGGCGTGTCCGCTGACCCAGCAAGTCGGAATGACGCGGATATCGTCCGACATGCGGTGTTCGCCGGAAAGGCTTCTTCCAGCGGTGATAATATTCTCGACGTTGAGCGGCAGCATCGCGCCAAAGGGAATTTCCCAACGTTGGTGGTTGGCGTTCCACGAACCGGAAAAGGCGAGGAAATCGTCAAAATGCTGATTGGTTTCCATGCCTTGCCAAGTTACCGTTTCGACGCCGTCGATAACGCGGGTGATTCTCACGCCCATCTGCGGAGCGGTTTGAGCCAAAAAGACTTTGTCCATTCCCGGCTGTTTTTTGATGTTGAGATAATTCTGCCAAATGTGCTTTCGGTGCGCCAGTTCCAGGCGAGTCAGCTCTTTGACGTCCACGCCGTTGGACTGCGGTCCGGACATGTTGACCCAGTTCAGACCGGGAACGGGCGTAACGCTGCCCAGCCCTCGCAGGGGCGGCTGACCCTTTCGTTTGCTGTTGTCGATTTGATTCAAGCCACCCAAAGTGTGAACCAGTCCCGCGGCAAACTTTCTGACCTGATGTTTCGCTCCGGCGGCTGCGAAGATGTCGCCGTCTCCAGTCGTGTCGATAACCTGTTTGGCGAGAATCGCCTGTGGACCGGATTTGCATTCAAAAATCGCGCCTTTGCAGACGTTGCCAGACATAATCGCGTCCGTCGCCCAGGAATGAAGCAGAATCTCGACGTTTGCTTCGGTGAGCATTTCCTGTAACAGATACTTGTACGCTTCCGCGTCGATAGTGGGGTTGACGCCATGTCTGCGGTTGACGATTCCCAGCGGCATCGCTTCCAGACGCTGCATGTATTCCTCGCCAATTCCCTGACAGCAGGAGAACGGCTGTTCTCCTTTGCTTTGCCGCGCCCAATGTCCCAAAATAACCAGAACCAGCCCGCCGGTCGCCAAACCGCCGAAATGGTTGTAACGTTCAACCAGAGTTACCTTAACGCCCGCTCGCGCCGCGGCGATAGCGGCTGTACAGCCAGCCGGACCGGCGCCGACGACGAGAACATCGGTTTCGCTGATAGTCGGAATCGTTCGCGCCGGGCGAACGACAGCGCCGTTTTCAACTCGACACGGATTGACCTCGTCTGCGACTTCAACGTAATTTAATTTCCCTCCCAAAGAGGACTCGTCCGCCTTGGCGCTTTGAGAGGATAAAAACATGCCAGCTGCCGCGCCGGCGGCTGTCGTCAGCGTGGACTTAAGCAAATCTCTGCGGGAAATGGAAGTCATGATAACAGAATATGAATAAAGGGTTATGGAATAACAAAATCTACGATTTTCACAAATATACTATTAATATAATTTCTCTTTGAGGCAATGTCAAGCGGTTGGGGATTTTTTATTGGAAAATTTTTGTAAAAGGGAAATAATCAGTAGATAGGGGTGCGCTCAGATTTGGGGCTCCGTTTCGCGGACAATGTCCGCGCTCAATGAGCCGCTATCTCCTAGCTGCTAGCTTGATTATCCCTATTTCTTACGATAACGCACGAATCAGGTTTATCAAGCTAGTAGCTAGAGGCTTAACATCGGAAAACTCAAGTTGTGTCAGTACAAATTATCTGTTCTTGTTATTTTTTGTATTTTTACTGATCGGTATTTTGTACAGGAATTATCGTTACAAATTACAGTGAATCTTTTCTGATAATTACCTTTTTTATCCCATAGAATCGAAATATCGGGTATAATATACTTTGATGTAAAATAGGCGCTTAGTCGATAGGCGATCTGTTTGTCAGTTAAGAACAATGTTTCCCTATTTTATAAGGAACCTTTCGATGAGATGGATACAGATAACAGTATTGACATTTATAATGTCGTTTAGTATTAACTGTGCTATAGCGGCGGATGAAGCAGGAACCTCCGGCGACGCGACAACTGCGGCGGCAATAAAATCTTTGCAGGCGATAGAACCACAAAATATGGATGAGTTTATGGAACACGCTTTGCTGTTCAGTAAACTGTGGCGTAACGATTTGGCTCAGAAGAATTTCGCCAAAGTTCTGGAACTCAATCCAAAGGAAGAAGATTTGATTCGTCTTCACGAGATGGGAATTCGTATTTTACCAAAATACCTTGACGAACTTTCCGATTCTCCTGATCTTCAGCCTGCCGGCAGTTCATTAGCAGATAAAATTCAAGAGGCGTTGCATAATCGATACCGAAGCGAGGAAGCTATCGATAAAGCCGTTAAAGAATATTTATCGGCAGAATTGGGGACAGATTCGTCTCGACAGGCGTTTTCCGATCTTAATCGCACCAGCGATTTGGCTGCAGCGGCGCTATTGGAACAGCTTCATAAAAAGGACGCATCGACAGAGATTAAGAAAAAGGCGGCTGTAGCGTTGTCCGCATTGGACGCTTCGGCGCGCGATTCTCTCATTGCTTCGTTAGACTCTCAAGAGCCGGAATTCGTTGGGCAGTGCATAACGATTTTAGGAGCAAGAAACGACAATGACATTTTGATGTTCTTATACGGATTTACTTCAGAAAACTGTTCTGATTTCGTAAAAAAAGCGGCTGTGAAGGCAATCAAAAAACGCGCTGAAACGGTTCTTGGTACGGTCGAGGCGTCAACGATGCTCGTTCAGCATGCCAAGCGCGCGTTAGATGGCGATTTTTATCCTCAAAACAGCATAGACGATCAAGCGGTTGTTTGGAGTTGGAATGCAGAAAAAGGCAAGCCTGTACATACGCTTTATCCAGTTCGCTTGGCTCAATTGTTGCGAGCTGTTCGTTTAGCGCGTGGCGCGTATTCTTTAATGCCTGACAACAAAACGATAGAAAGAGTGTATTGGACTGCCGAGGCTGAATTTTTGATGGCATATCCTTCAATCGCTCGAGAATTGATGGGCGTCGTTTCGCTGGATTCTCTTGTATCTGATAAACAGGAAAAGAACAGTCTGGAGGAAAATATTGTTAAGATTAATTCTCTTTTGGATTATTCGCTTCAGTTTCGATACAACTATACAGCTCAAAAAGCATGCCAGATGTTAGAACAGATAAAATCTCCTCTGGCGTTGACAACTCATGGCGAAGTGTTTTCTCCGCTGGTTAGAGCGTTGAATTCTCAATACCCGCCTGTACGTTGGGCTGCATGCCAGGCGATTATGGCAATCAATCCTCAAACCCCGTATTTAGGGTCGTCTGAACTGCCAAAGGCGTTGGCTTGGTTTTTGTTAGGCGAAGGAAGGAAAAAAATTCTGATTGCTGCGCCAAAATCTGTTGACGCGTTAGCGGTCGGAGGATACCTGCCGGAGAATTACGAAATGGTTATTGCTACTAAGGGCAAACAGGCATTGATGATTCTTCAAAACGAACCGGAAATATACGCTGTTTTTTATTCTATGAACCTGTATTCCGTCCCGCCTGCCGTGTTCCTTGAAAAGATTCGCAACATTCCACAGGCAGCCAACGTTCCTGTTGTTATAATGTCAGATTCCAACAGATTTGAAGAAGCCAAAAAAGTTGTTCGCGATCGTCCAATGTGTTTCTGGACTCCAACGCCGTCCAATGTGGCAGATATGGATCGCGTCATGGAACAGCTTGACGCTTTTAGACCGTATCCCATGCTAACGCCGGAGCAAATGGTTACATACGCAGATTCAGCGGCTAAATATGGGGTAACTCTTGCAACAATGTGTTATGGAGACGATAAAGCGTCAGAAAAGAGTGATAATAAAGACAAGTCAAAACAGAATGTTTCTGCCAGCAAGCCAAGTCGACATGATGTAGCGCAAAGCGCGGAAAAAGACGTCTTTCGTAAGATGTACGATTTGAAACCGTTAATTGACGCCGCACAATTCCAGTTGGCTAATAATCTTGCTGTAGATAATACTTTGGAAATGCTAAAGAATGTTCCTACACTAGACGCTCAGAAGCAAATTGTTGACTATGCATCCAACGGCATCAATTCACTTGAGAATCGACAAAAAGCAGTTGATGCGTTTAAGTATTCTGTTAATAATTTTGGATTATTGCTTCTTACGCCACAACTGACATTGCAATATGATTTGCATAAATTAGAAAAAGACAAGGATTCCAAAAAGATATTAAATTCAATCCTGGACGTTATTGAAGGTCCGTGGAATATCGAAGACGAAGCCCGTAAACAGGATATTCAGAAGGCTGTCAACAGTTACTATGGAGATCAACAGAACTTTAAGGCGCAATAATGACAGATTCAAACGACCTCAATCGCGCGTTGGCTCAGGCTCTTAATTCATGGCGTCAAGCGGGGCTTGATCAGATGCCGCAGTACTCGCCGAGTATGGAGGCGAGTTTAGGACAAGCAGATCAGGACTCAGAGATTCCTTCGTCCGCGGCAGAGACAATTCAAAACGTCGTGGAGCCGACTCCGCTTGTAACAGAACCCGTAGTTCCAGATTCAACTCCTCACTCCTCACTCCTCACTCAACACTCAACAAACGCTGCAAGCTCAACCAATATGACTAATAATAATTTGATTGAATCGTCCGACCCGGTAGAAGCGTTGGCTCTGTTGCAGAATCGGGTAGCCCAGTGTACGCTTTGCAAAGTTTTGGCGGAAACGCGAACGCAAACGGTTTTTGGGGTCGGCAACCCTCGAGCGCGTTTGCTGTTTTTGGGAGAAGCGCCGGGCGCAGACGAAGACGTTCAGGGAATTCCCTTTGTCGGGCGGTCTGGACGCCTTCTGACCGATATGATCGAAAAGGGAATGAGGATTCCTCGAGACGAAGTGTATATTTGCAACGTTTTACGGTGCCGTCCGCCGCAGAACCGCAATCCGCTGCCGGAAGAAGCGGCTTTGTGCCGTCCGTTTATGGAAGCGCAGATTAAAATCGTCAATCCGGAATTTATTTGCTGCTTGGGCGCGGTCGCGGCAAAGAATCTGTTACAAACCGATACGTCTATCGGCAAACTGCGGGGAACAATTCACAACTGGCAGGGATACAAAGTCGTCTGCACGTATCACCCGTCTTATCTGTTGAGAAATCCGCCAGCGAAAAAAGACGCCTGGATTGATTTACAGCTTCTTATGCGAGCCATGGGGCTGATGTAGGAATAAGACGTTGCAGCTGACCTTGTTATTCAAACGTGGAATTAAAAGACCAATCGCCGAGATTTAATTCCACGTGCGTCTGATTTGAAAAAATTTCGACGGAGAATCAATCGCAAGTTCAGCTTAAACAACTCTTATAAAAACAAAGAATATGCGTCAAGGCTATAATTCTGACGAATATAACGATTTACCGTCTGTTCTTCTTCGTCTTACAGGCGGTTTTGTAATTTTACAGATATATCTCTTTTTATGTTGCTGTAACTTTTTCCCGATGTATTACTGCTTTTATAAATGGTACCGCTACAGTGAATTTTTCAATTGGACAGGGTATTGGACAACGGTAGAGTTTTTTGAAATAGCGTATGCCTTTTACGCCTTTTTTGCTATCTTCAAATTTGCATGGCAAGACTCACAAATGAAAAGACATAGTTCTGAATTCATGACTCGATACATGAAAAGATTGTTTCTATGCACATTTTTGGTTTTACCTGCTGTATGCATATTTGATTATTACTTTATCCTGGACAAAGCTTTTATCTCAAACAGCGGGTTAAAAACACCCCTGTGGTTTATGTTCATAAAACATCTTGTTCTGAACGTTTACTTCGCATCTGTGATTGCAAGCATATTAATTATCCCAATTATGATTTTGACGTCTTTAATACAAACAGCATTAAATAAGGGTCAAAAAAAACGATCCTCAAGAAATAAACAATTCCGAAAATTTTCTGCAATAGACGATGACAACGCTTCAAGAGCCAACTCTGTTTTTCGGTTTATATTGAATAAAGAGAGTATTACAGGCGAATTTTTCTATAAATACTCGTTACTCATTTTGTGGAGTTTGGCTCTGTTGGTTTTTCTTGTGTTTATAATGTCGACTATGGGCGCTGGCAACGGTTGGGCGGGAATCTTTTTTGGAGCAATGATAGAAACGCTTTTCATTATTGTCTTTATTATGTTAATATACTTTATGTTTAGCGCTATCGTTCGACGTCTTTTGAAACGGTTCGTTTTTTCGTCAAGACGCCCTAAAAATATTGAGAACGAATAAAAAAGCGCCCCGCTCTTTAGAAAGGATAGTATTATTTCGACGCGGAAACGAAAGGGGAAAAATAAAGCACGCTGCGTTATTTCCCCCTTTCCGTATTCCTTATCCCCTATCTCCCTAATTGTCGTTTGACGTCGTCAAAGGATTTTCTCATGTTGGATTCTGCACCCCAGGCGCGGCGAACGTTGGATTCGTCCAGAATTCGGCAATGCCCGGTGAGCTTGTGCTGCTGCAGTTTCCAGCCGCGGAACTGGTCGATGTTGTCCCACCAGACGTCTCCCCCGGCGGTCGATCTGTCCCAGTTGAAAAAGTCCTGTATGACAACAATATCTTTTGCAGTTCTGGCGTTAAATTGATTGGGCTGTCGCAGCGCGAGCTGCTGTTTGACCTTCTCAAAGGCGATTTGCATTTTCCCCATTCGTCCCCAGGCTTTTCTCATTCCATCAGGGTCGATAATTCGGCAATGTCCTGTTACCTGATTGTGCTGCAGAATCCAGCCTGAACAGGAGTCCAACGCGTCCCACGCTACCATTCCGCCCATAGTGGGGAAATTAACGTTGCTGAAATCCTGTGGAACGACAATGTACTTGTTGGTAAAGTTCCCGGTTTTGAGCCGATTCTTATAGTTTTCCAGATACTCGTAGCCAAAGTGATTGACTGTGCCGTCCATGGTCAACTCTCGAAACCGCGTCGGGTCGACGGGGTACAAATATCCTGTTCCCAGCGCGGGAGCGAATTCCCCGCCGACTTTATATACCGCCAGCATCGCGTCGTTGACGTTGACGAGGTTGTCAACCGGTTCTTGAGAAACGGCTAGAGTCGCGGTAATGTTGGGGTCGTCATTATTGATAGCCGACCCAGCCAGGATGATTTTCCTGACGGTAACGTTTTTCTGCTGACAAATTGCCGCCGCATTGACGACGATTCGCCCGCCGAGAGAATGTCCAACCAGAATCAGTCGGTTACGCTGATGAGCAGGCATGCGAATAATCTCATCTGCCAGAACCGGGGCGAACTGCTTCGCGTTTTCTAACGAAATGCTCCACGCGGGTCCCATCTGTAAAAGATTCATTTTGGGAGAATTCCATTTTTTCAGTTCAACCGTTTCTGCGTTGGGATAGGTTTCTCGAAGTACGGCAAGCTCTTTTTCAAACTTGTCCTGAATGGTAACCATGCCGTGAACGAACCAGACGATTGGTTTTTCGGAACTGTTGTTATATGAAATTTGAGCGATGGCGCTGTTGGCGATAAAGATAAAAGCTGAAACAAAGAGAAAATATGACGTTCGGTTCATTTTAGTAAATTGCGTAATTGGTAATAAGGTTTGTCAGGTTGACGAACAGGGTTATCTGGACGTCGTTGTATCAGGTTGAGCAATCTGAATGTATTGTTGACTGTTGCCGGGAGAGAAGAGCTTCATTGCCATGGAAACAGGGGCTTTATTTTCCGGATTGAGCGGTTCTCGAATCAGAGGAAATGCTCCATTGAGAATGACTCCCGGCGGACAGGAATTGCATGTTCCTGAAATAGCAATCATTTCATTTTGTAATTTATAATTGAATGCCAGTTGTTTAAATGGGGTAACATTATAGTAATTATTAAACATTCCCGCTCCAGAAAGATGAAGATGAGTAATCAATGAGTCCATAAGACTTCGATCAATCATCCCATTTTGAGCGTTAACGCTTCCCTGCGCGGCAACGAGTCGTTGATCAATAAATTCTCCATGCGAGATTGTGATTGAAGCGACTGCAGAGCATTGTGATTTCCCTGCTTTAACAAATATCTGACTTAAATCGACGTTGTCAAAATTGCCGGTAACAGTTCCATCCCAGCCGTAACCGGAATTGGTTGCAAGAATAGTCCCGCAAAAATGAGAGTGCGATCCTAAACGTTTTATTGGAGCATGCCAGTGCGAAATTATTTCTGTTGAAAGTGAATGTTTTGATGCGTCAATAGCAATTGTAGTCGTAGCGGGCGAGGTGTTTTTCATTCGCGTGATCTTTAGACGTACAGGTTCGTTCGATTCTGATAAATTGCTGTCTTTGTTGAGTTTATCTTCAAAATAGATGGCAAAAATCCCCTCTGCGCCGTCTGTAATATCGTTAAGAGATCCGGACATAAAGCGGATTGTTTGGCTATTGCAGTTATCAAATCGAATGTTTGCGGCAGAGAATTCTACCTGCATGTTTTTCCACAATCGACGGTGTGCAAACGACCGTTGTACAAAATACCACAGCGATGTGGAATTGTCCATATAAACCTTGCAGTCTCTAAGGCGAATTCTCAACAGAGGTATTGGCGTTTTTGTATGTTGATGTTCTACTTCCAACTGGGCGCATTTTAAAATCGGTACGCCAGTTTCCGGGTCGCTGAGGGTAACTCGTCCAAACCGGGACGTGTCCCAGCGAGGACATTCAAAAGATTCAAAATTGACTTGCATTTCAAGCGCATTTGTTAGCGCTGATTCCGACCATTCGATGTATGTTTGACTATGAATAAAAAACGCTGCGATAATTAACAGAACAATAGGCGCCCAACCGAAAACTGCCAAAACAGTTCGGGCGATGCGTCGTCTGGTTTTATCGCGTAATCTCATGTTGGTTGCGAGTTGCGGAGGTTGATTATCCGCCCAATAGTTTTTTAACACGAAATACACGAAAAGAACGAAACAAGCGAAAGGATTATTCTAAAATTTTACATTTTTCGTGCATTTCGCTTATTTTGTGTTTTTCGTGTTTAAAAATTGCTAATTGCTAATTGTTAATTGCTAATTGATTGAACAACGCAATTCTCTGTCGAATCTCCTCGACGTTGTCTGAACCGAATTTTTCCGTCAGGGCGGTTGCGAGGGTCATGGCAACAACCGATTCCAAAACAATCGCGGCAGCTGGAACGGCGCAGACGTCTGAGCGTTCGTAAGTCGCCTCGTCTGGCTGCTTTGTTGTCAGGTTGATTGACGCCATTGGTTTGAGCATGGTCGGAATGGGTTTCATCGCGGCGCGGATGACAATATCCTGTGAGTTTGTCATACCGGCTTCCAAACCGCCTGCCCGGTTGGTCGGTCGGACGAATCCCAGATGATTTGTATCGACCAGTTCGGGATCAAAGCCAATAGCATCGTGCGCCAGCGAGCCGGGAACGAATCCCGCCTGAAATCCCAAGCCAATTTCGACGCCTTTAATCGCCTGAACTGCCATGACTGCTTGCGCCAGACGTCCGTCGAGCTTGTCCGTCCATTGAGCGTGCGTTCCCAATCCAAACGGCAAACCGGTTGCGCGAATTTCGATAATTCCACCGACCGTGTCGCCAGCCTCTCGGGTTTTGTCGATTAAATTGCAGGCTTGTTTATCCGCCTCCGGCGAAGCGAGTGAATAAATCGGGCTGGCGTTTCGTTTCTCAACAGCTGTGCCAAAATCCGAGAGCAGGGCAGGTGAGGGCGTTAATTCTGCTTCCCCAATTCGGACGACGTAAGCCAGAACGCGAATTCCAGCTGTCTGTTCCAGAAGCTGTTCCGCCAAGGCTCCTGCCGCGACTTTCGCCGCTGTCTCTCGAGCGCTGGAGCGTTCCAGAATGGCGCGGATTCCGTCTTGATATTTACGAGATCCGGAAAGATCGCCATGACCGGGACGAGGACGTTCCAGTTCCGGCATTTGAGGGAGTTTATAGTCTCGATTTTTAACCCAAAGAGCGACGGGACTTCCCAGCGTCCGGTTGACTTTTACTCCTGTAAGAATGTCAACGGAATCCGTTTCAATCTGCTGACGTCCCCCGCGACCATATCCGCCCTGACGAAGACGAAGCAGCGCGTCGATTTTGTCCGTGTTAATTTCAAGTCCGGCGGGGAAGCCGTCCAGCAAAGCCAGAATGCCTTTTCCGTGCGATTCTCCGGCGGTTAAATATGTTAAAGCCATTGTAGGAAAAAAGGATAATTAATGAATAAAATGCATGTTTGAGCAAACGAAAGAGGGTGTAAGTTCTCTGACGCCTATAATTGGATATCATAATATTATATACCAAAAGGCTCTGAAATACTAGACCAATTTTATATTAACCAGATATATTGACAAAATTGAAGGTGTATAAAATTCTTAAGTGAAAGAAAGGGGAATGTTTGGGAAAAGGATGGTATTTTTTTCTCTGCCCTATTGACTAGATTAAATATATCGGCTACAATAGGAAATAATGAGAATACAAATTAACACAACTTCTGTCGAAGTGATAAAAGACAATATTGTCAATCAAAAAACGGATGCTATCGTTAATGCTGCCAATTCGCGATTGGCAGGCGGGGGCGGCGTTGACGGCGCGATTCATGCTGCAGGCGGTCCGGAGATCATGGAGGATACAGACCGGCAGTATCCGGCGGGATGCCAGACTGGTTCTGCGGTGGCGTCCACAGCGGGGCGGTTGAATGCCAAATGTGTAATTCATGCTGTTGCGCCTTGGTATTCTTCTGATCCAAAATGTCCAGAACTGTTATATAATGCGTATTATAACTCGCTTCTGGTTGCGATTGAAAATAATTGTACAAGCATATCCTTTCCGTCTTTGGGAACTGGGGCGTATCGCTATCCGCTGGAAGAAGCCGCGCCGATTGCCCTCAACGCCGTTCGAGATTTTCTTCAGAAACACGACGGCAAACTTACACTCATTCGTTTTGTTCTCTTTGACGATAAAACCTATTCCGCTTTTGAAAAAGAACTGACTCAATGAACATTCGACGTATAATTTTTACTGCGACTTTTGTCGCAATTGCATGTTTTACATCCGTTTCAGCGCAGGCGCAGGAGAACAACGCTGCTCTGCAATGGACGACGCAGCAGGACGTCCTTCCTGAAGCGGTTGCGCGCCCGTTTTTTGGCGTTATTGGCAAGACAAACGCGGCGCCGGGAGATATGGAGAAAGTCGCGCTGGTTATGGGCGGCTCTTATTTTGACGCCCCTGTTGCTGACGGCGGGAAGAAACGCTATTCTCAAACCGTTTCCCAACTCGTTCAGGAAACCGCCGACGGGAAAACCGTTTGGAAAGCGAAGGCGATTAAGGTTCTTGTCAACGGAAAAGAATCGCCAGACGGGTTGCCGGAACCAATAGCGGAGGGAATAACCGTAGCGTTCGATTCGTATTTGCTGCTCTGCGGCGGAGCGAACGAAAACGGGGAATCGACAAAAGTCTGGAAAGCGATTTACAACGTCAAAACGGACAGCGTTGAATTGACGTCCATGCCAGATTTGCCCGCTGGGTGTTCTATGGGCTGCGGCGGCGCGATTAAAGACAAAGACGCAAAAGAGCCGGTTCCCTACGTTTTTGCCAGCGGAAAGCTGTTTGCTCTCGACGGCGGGAAATGGCTTGAACTGGACGGCATTCCAGACGACGTCAAAAATGGCGTTGTTCGCTCTCAGCCGGCAGGCGCGATTCGCGTTTCCAATCACGATGTAACAGCTCTGTTTGTTTTTGGCGGGTACGACAAAGCCGAGGGCGCGAACGGAAAGCCTCTGTACGACGTCTGGAAAATGCAGCCGGTTCGCGACGAGGCGGGCGCGCTGAAATCCAAATGGACTCGTCTGGCAGATCTGGAATACAAGGGCGAACGTTTCTGTTCCATCGGGTCGACGGCTGTCGTTGTCGGCGCGCAGTCGATTCTTCTTGTCGGCGGCGTCAATGCGGACGTCTGGACGGAAGTCAATGAAAAGCTCAATACGCTTACCGGGGAAGAAAAAGACGCCTATTTGGCGGAGTATTACGCCAGAACGCCGGAGTCGTTCAACTGGGAAAAGAGAATGTTCGTCTATCATACGGTAATTGAAGAGGGAACGTTCTTTGAAAAAGGGAATGTAACAATTCCCACGCCTGTCTGCGGCGCGGCGGTAATGAACTTCAACAATCAGCTTCTCATCGTTGGCGGGGAAGTCAAACCGGCGCAGCGATGGAAAGGATTGCAGGTTCTCAATCTGGCTCTTAACCGTTCGTTTGGAACGGTGAACTGGATTGTCTTTTTGACGTACCTGGGCTTGATGCTTCCCTTTGGGTACTTCTTCATGCGGAAGAACAAGGGTATAGACGACTACTGCAAAGGCGGCGGTCGAATTCCGTGGTGGGTCAACGGCGTGGCGATTTTTGCTGCGATGCTGTCGTCGATTACGTTCATGACCGTGCCCGCCATGACGTTTAGCTCGTCCTGGCGGCTGTACCCGATGACGATTGCGATTTTCATTCTCGTTCCGATTGTCATCTATCTGTACTTGCCGTTCTATCGGAGACTGAAAATCACGTCCGCTTACGAGTACCTGGAAAAGCGGTTTAACGTCTTCTCTCGGGTTTTCGCGTCGGCGGCGTTTATTATATTTATGATTGTCCGTTCGGCGATTGTCGTTTATCTGCCGGCGCTGGCGCTGTCGGTAATTATCGGCATGAACCTGTTCGCGTCAATCATTTTGGTGGGAACTGTAACAGTAATTTACTCGACCATCGGCGGCGTGAGCGCAGTTATCTGGTCAGAGTTCATTCAGGCGGTTGTGCTGGTCGGCGGGGCTCTCATTGCCGTTGCGCTGCTGATTATGGGAACCGACGGCGGCGCGTCAGGCGTGATTCAGATAGCGGTTGCCAACGATAAATTCCATCCGTTCGACTTTAGCTGGTCCTGGGTGGAACCCGTCTTTTGGGTTACGTTTATCGGCGGGATTGTAACAAACCTCAGCTCGTACACGTCCGACCAGACGATTGTACAGAAGTACATGACCACCAAAGACGAAAAGGCGGCGGCTCATTCGATCTGGTTTAACGGGATTCTGTCGGTGATATGTTCGACCCTGTTTTACTTTATCGGGACGACGCTCTATGCGTACTATAAATCCAACGCCGCCCAGTTTGACTGGTCGTTGTATCAAAACGACGCGGTGTTCCCGACGTACATCGTTTCGAGCCTGCCGACGGGCGTTTCCGGACTGTTGATTGCCGCTATTTTCGCCGCGGCTATGTCGACTCTGTCCGCCAACTTCAATTCCGCGTCAACAGCGTTCGTTTCCGACTTCTACTGCCGGTTTATTCGCAACGATCAAGCCGCGGCGTTCAAAGTCGCCAAATGGGCGTCGTTCATTTCCGGAACGGCGGCGATTGCCTTTGCGCTGCTGATTGCTACAATCGACATCAAATCGCTGTTTATGGAATTCCAAAAAGTTATCGGGATTCTTACCAGCGGTCTGGCGGGATTGTTCGTCATGGGATTGTTTATCCCGAGAATCAACGGAGCAGGGGCGGTTGCCGGGCTGGCAGCGTCGTACATCGTCAATATCGTTTTGATTTATACAAATATTGTTCCCGTCAAACCGCATTTCCTGCTCTACAGCGTTGCTGGACTGCTGGCGTGCGTTGTCGTCGGGTACGTTGTTTCCCTCTTTACCGGCAAACCGACCATGGAACAGCTGGACGGCTTGACGATGAAATACATGCCCAAAGAGGTTGATTAAAATTTACTTCGTGAGTCGAGCAGCTTGTTCGTATTGTTTTTTCTCGCAACTCGCAACTCGCAACTTGACTATAATTAATTTCGTTTTCCAGAAAAACACTTTAACCAAGGAGATTTCAATATGAACAAATTATCGGGACTTATCGCCGCGACTCATACTGCGTTTAACGCCGACGGGAGCGTCAATTACAGCGTTATCGGTCAGCAGGCGGAACTGTTACAGCGTCAGGGCGTTATGGGCGTCTACATTTGCGGGACGACGGGCGAGGGCATTTCCTGTTCCGTTGAGGAACGCAAGGCCGTCATGGACGAATGGGTTAAAGCCGCGAAGGGCAAGCTGACGATTATCGCTCACGTCGGCGCGCTGGCTCTGACGGACGTTCAGAATCTGGCGGCGTATGCCCAGAAAATCGGATGTGACGCGCTGAGCGTCGTGCCCGCCAACTACTTCAAACCGGGCAATGTCGAAACGCTGGTTGACTATTGCTGCGAAGCGCTCAAAACGGCTCCGGATCTCCCGTTCTACTATTATCACACTGGCATGTCGGGCATCAACCTGTCGATGGTCAAGTTCCTCGAATGCGCCGACAAACGACTGCCTCAGCTGGCAGGAATCAAGTTCAACAGCGTTGACCTGTACGAGTACCAAAACTGTCTGGCGGCTGTCGACGGGAAATACGACATCACCTTTGGCGTCGACGAGTTCTTTGCCGGCGCGGTTGTTCTGGGCGCGAAGTCCGCAATCGGAAGCACGTACAACTACATGGCCCCAACGTATCTGAAAATCGTCCGCGATCTGAAAGCCGGCGACTTCGACGCGGTTCAGAAATCTATGCGAAAAGTCTGCCAGGTCGTTGACATCCTCGTTCAGTACGGCGGCGTTGCGGCTGGCAAAGTCATGATGTCCGCTCACGGCTTGGATATGGGCGACGTCCGACTGCCGCTGAAGTCCATTTCCCCCGAAGGAAAGAAGGATATCCTGTCACGAATCGAAGCGCTTGGAGTGATTGAGTAATTAGTAATTAGTGATTAGTAATTAGAATAGTGGTAAGTGGTTAGTTTTTAGTGGTTAGGACGCAAAGCGCTTCACCGGATAGAAACTGTCCACTTACCACTAACCACTTATCGCTTACCACTCCCTATTCCCTACTCCCTATTCCCTACTCCCTATTCCCTAAACCATGAACTATACAAAAGACCACATCAACGAACTGTATCAGCTTTATTCCAATACGCTGTTTAACGATTCCATTCCATTTTGGCTCAACCACGCCGTCGACTCTGAGCAGGGCGGGATTATGACCTGCGTCGACCGGGAAGGTAAACTGTTCGACACCGACAAGGGCGTCTGGCAGCAAGGGCGTTTCGCCTGGGTGATGGGGCATCTGTACAACAACTGCGAAACGAAGAACCCCGTTTGGCTGGATCAGTGCCGGCAGACGCTGGAGTTTACGGAGAAGTACGCCTTCGACGAAGACGGGAGAATGTTCTTCCAGCTTACCCGCGACGGTCGCCCGATTCGCAAACGCCGTTACGCGTTCAGCGAGTCGTTCGGGGCGATTTCCTTCGGGGAACTGGCAAAGGCGGACGGTTCTTCTCATGCGAAGGAACTGGCGATTAAATGTTACAACATTTTCGCCAACCACGTTCCGTATCCGCCCAAGTTTACAGACGTCCGACCCATGATCGGGCTGGGCTACTATGCGATTCTCATTGCGACTATTCAGCAGCTGCGAGATTCCATTCAGCTGGAAAACGCCGACGCGAAGATTGACGAGTGCATCGAGAAGGTTCAAAAGTACTTCATGAAACCGGACATTCGCTGCGTCATGGAATCCGTTGCGCCCAACGGCGACATTGTCGATTCCTGCGAAGGGCGAACGCTCAACCCGGGGCACGCCATCGAAGGCGCCTGGTTTATCATGGACGAAGGGAAACGGAGAAACCGTCAGGACTACGTCCAAATGGGCTTGGACATTCTCGACTGGATGTGGGAGCGCGGCTGGGACAAACAGTACGGCGGCATGCTCTATTTCCGCGACGTGTTCGACAAACCGTCTGTCGAGTACTGGCACGACATGAAATTCTGGTGGAACCACAACGAAACGATTATCGCAACGCTGCTGGCTTACCAGCTTACCGGCGACGAAAAGTACGCTGACATGCACAAACAGGTTCACGACTGGGCGTTCTCGCACTTCACAGACAGCGAGTTCGGCGACTGGTACGGATACCTGCACCGCGACGGCACGATTTCCTCAACGCAGAAAGGCAACATCTTCAAAGGCTGTTTCCACCTGCCGAGAATGTTGTGGGAATGCAGCAATATCTGCAAAGAGATGTTGGATAAGTAATTGACAATCGTGAAGAGTCAGTTACATATTGTGATATTTATACAGTTTTTATTTTGGGGTGGATTATGGTTATGACTCGCATGCTTCCCTCGGTGTTTTTTGTATTGGCGTTTTTCCTGTCCTCAGTTTTATTTGCAGGCGAGGAAATTCAAGTTGTCAATTTTAACAACGGCGAGGCAGTCGATTACCCGGTTGTATTATTGCGCGGTCGTCTGCTTGACGCAGCGTCAACGGAAATTGTCTGTACGAATTTGACATCTCAGAAAGCGTCCCGTCAAATTCACGGCGATGCCTGGAAAGGGCAATTTAAGGTTCTGGCGGAACTGGTTCCGGGAGAAAATGAACTCGAATTGACAAGCGGTGAATTCAAAACCCATCTCAAGATTAAATTCGAAAAGAATTCTAATCCGCTTCTTGTCCGTATGATTTATATGACCGATTCTACCGGCAATACGGACTTCCAAACGCCGTACGAAAACGACCCTCAAAACTTCAAAGGAAAACTTGACACCGCGTTGAAGTTGATACAGTGTTTTACTGCTGAAACGATGAACGACGCCGGGTTGGGTAGAAAAACTTTCAATCTGGAACTGGACGAAAACGGCGACGTCGTCGTGCATGTTTTCAAGGGGCGAATGACGGCTGAGGAATATGGTTCTGGTTCTGATCAAGAATGGTACAGCAAAGTTTATCAGGAAGTTACTCCCGAATTCCCCGACCATTCCGGACGCAACCTTGTCATTCCCGCTTATACGCGATTTGACCCGGAAAAGAAAAAGCCTGTTTGTCATACCGCGCTGGGCGGCGGCTGTCAGGCGCTGTTCGGTTCTGGCTGTATGTATACGTGGCCGGATTCTCTCGACAGCGTTGTCAAGGCGTTTACCGATCCTACGCCCATTGATAAAGCTCGTTTTCATGACGATTCCGCTTTCCGTTCCGTTTACTGGGCGGCAGCGGCAACGACAATCGGCGCTGCTCTGCACGAGTTGGGACACACTTTCGGTCTGCCGCATTCCAATCAACCGCGCGATATTATGACCCGTGGAATTGACCATCTTAACCGCTTTTTTGTCATGCGGGAAGCTCCCAGCCGGTATAATCGGGATTGGATTGATTCCATCGACGACGAAGCCGCCAACTGGTCGCCTATTTCCGCCATGGCTCTTAATGTCAACCCGTTTTTTCAAGACGTTCCACCAGTTGAAAAACGGGGAAAAGTCAAACTTCAAGTTATTGACGACAAGAAGACCCTTGAATTGGAAGCGGAAAACGGCATCGCATTTTTCGGCGTTATGTCAGGAGGAGATCGTCAGCTTTTTGTTGCGCCAGAACCAGGGCAACCTTTGCCGAAACTAATGCGTTTTTCCGTTGAAGAACTCAAAGGCGCCTGTAAGGACTTCAAAGGCGATTTGGAATTTCATGCCATTGATCGAGACGGAAAAACGAGAAGCCTTCATATTAAGGAATAGGAAATAGAGAATGACCTGTTAGTTGCCAGCCCCTGGCTGTTAGCTTGTTGATTTGAGTTTCTAACCGTTACCGTTAAAACAACGAATCCACAAGCTAATAGCGGGCAGTTTTCATTTTCTCCTAATCCCTCTTGCTTACTGCCTATTCTCATGCTTTTTGCTCTTGCGGATTGTAACAGTTTTTATGCTTCATGCGAAACGGTTTTCAAGCCGTTTCTGCGTGGGCGTCCTGTTATAGTGTTGTCAAATAACGACGGTTGCGTTGTAGCTCGAAGTCGCGAAGCAAAACAGATGGGGATTCCAATGGGCGCTCCGTTTTTTCAGATTCGCGAATTCTGTATCGCTAACCGAGTTGCTGTTTTTTCTTCAAATTACGCTCTTTATGGCAACATGAGCCAACGCGTTATGCAAACGTTGGCGACTATGATTCCTGAAATTGAACAGTATTCGATTGATGAAGCATTTTTGAATCTGACGGGAATGAAAGATGTGTCGACAGAGTTTATAATGTCTATAGTCGATCGGGTTAAACTCTGGACGGGAATTCCTGTTTCAATTGGCGTTGCTCCAACAAGAACTTTGGCAAAAGTTGCTAATCGACAAGCGAAAATGGAGAACGTTAAAACCTGTCTGATGCTGGACGATTCTTATAGAATTTCCGTCCTCAAACATTTTCCTGTTGAAGAAGTTTGGGGCGTAGGGCGTCAATTGTCAAAAAAACTGGAACGGATTGGTATTCGAACCGCTTTTGACCTGGCTCAACAAGATCCGATTAAAATACGTAAACAATTTACCGTTATTCAGGAAGCGATGGTTCGGGAACTTAATGGAGAATCCTGTTTTGGAACTCAGCAATCTCCGCCAGCGGCAAAAAGCATCCAATCGTCGCGGTCTTTTGGTCAGCCATGTTACGAGTTTGAAACGCTTTGTTCAGCTATAACAACGTTTGTCGCCCGCGCGACAGAAAAACTTCGCCAACAGAAGCAAGTCGCTCGCGCTGTTGACGTTTATATTCGCACCAGCCCTTTTCGACAAACTCCACAGTATAGCGCGTCAACGATAATGCCGCTTGAAAGACCTTCGAGCGATACGTTGTTGCTAACTCAAGCCGCTCTTGCGGGGTTAGCCAGAATTTTTCGACCAAATTATGCTTATCAGAAGGCTGGGATAATTCTGCTTGATTTGACCTCTGCCGCTGCCAGCAACGCACAGCTTACTTTTTTTGACGATCCAGAAGAACTCAATCGTCGAGCAGAATTAATGAATACGCTTGATTGGCTCAATGAAAAATATGGACGCAGCGGGGTGGCGATCGGTTCTCAGTTGCTGGATGAATCTTGGAGGTCTGTACAGTGTAACGTTAAGTCGGATCGTAGCCATGT
>JAZQDP010000509.1:0-6978 GCA_045546875.1 Thermoguttaceae bacterium
GACTCGTATCAGACGGAGTTACGATTATTAATCAAGCTGTTCCGCAAGCTCCTGAAAAGTCGGATATTTTTATCGCTATTCATCAATCCGCTTTAATAGAGGCGGCTAAAAAGATGTTTGCAGATTTAAAAGCCGATCAGCGCGTCTTTTTGGCGATCGCCAACAGCATTCTTCCTGAGGAAGCCTACAAAGAGTTTGCTCAAAAGCTGCAAGAGCGAACTAAACAAAGTAGCAATAATTTGGCAAACGGGTACATTTATTTTAATGGAGATTATCCGCTTACGGTTCAGTTTGCCAAAAACGAAATTTCTTTTGCCGTTCGTATTGATGGATTCCAGGCTAACAATAACGCTGATGTTCAGGAAATCCCCATGAACTTTACGGCAACATATAAAATTGGAAAGATAGATAATTCTGGCGTTACTTTTGTGCTTGCCAAAGAACCGGAACTGATTCCTCGCGATTTTGAAGATGGAAATCGTAAACTTAAAGCGCAAGAAACAACGCTTCGTAATAGAATTCAAGGAGAGTTTAAAGACTCGTTCCCGAAAAGTTTCCAGATTAAATCTAGAGCGTTGTCAGAAATGACGAATAAAAATAATCCTCAAGCTCCTAATTTAACCGGAACGCTCAAACCTGTTTCTGTTAAAGCAGATAACGGCTGGTTGACTATCAATTGGCTTATTGAAGATTAGAGTGTATGAAGTTGCAAGCAAGCGGAAGAAACTTTTTGTTTCTTCCGTGGAGCCTTGTAACTCACAACTAATTAACCATTAATTACCTTTATCAATATATAATATGGCAGTTCAAAGCGTATCAGGATTGCTCAAAGTTTTGGAAAAAAGCGCCCTGCTTTCGTCGGAAGAGTTCGATAGTGTAAAGCAGGAAGCGTTGGATTCCGAAAATTTTGACACTCCTGAAAAACTGGCTCGACACTGGGTTCAGACAAATTTGCTTACCAAGTGGCAAGTATTGCAACTCTTATCCGGAAAAGCAGCGTTCTTTTTGGGTAAGTACAAGTTGCTCAATTTGTTAGGCGTTGGTGGAATGGGGCGAGTCTTTTTGGCGGAGCATACAATTATGCACCGTAAAGTCGCTTTGAAGGTTATTTCTCGAGAATTTTCCAGAAATCCCGATGCAGTTAAGCAGTTTCAGGCGGAAGCCAGGGCAATTGCATCTTTAAACCATATTAATATTGTACAGGCGTACAATTTTGAATCTGAAGGCGACAGACTCTATATTGTTATGGAGTATGTCGACGGTCAATCGTTAGAAAAGCGCGTTCAAAAGGAAGGACCGCTTCCGTTTAACGAGGCAATTTCTTATTTTCGTCAGGCGATCAAAGCGTTATGTCATGCTCATCAACGCAATATGATTCATTGCGACATCAAGCCAGATAATCTTTTGCTTAACAAATCCGGGCAAATTAAAATTCTGGATATGGGGATTGCCAAGCTTAACGATTCTAAAAAGAAAAATCTATCGCCGATTGAAGAAACGACAGAATCTCATGCGCAAAAGGATGATTCCCACATTTTAGGAACCGTTGATTATTTAGCGCCTGAAATGGCTTCTGGCGAAGTCGAAGCCAACCCCAGAGTTGATATTTATTCGCTTGGCTGTACGATGTTTTTTCTGCTTACCGGTCAGGTTCCGTATCCGGAAACAACGCTTATCGAACGAATATTAGCTCATCAGGAAAAGCCGCCGCGAGATCCAAGAGAGTTGCGGCCTGATACGCCGAAAGAGTTGGCAAGAATTATTCTTAAAATGGAACAGAAGAAACCAGAAGACCGATATGCGTCTATGGATGAAGTTCTTGCTGACCTGAACGCTGCTTTTCCGGAATCGGACGATTTAAATAATGTTGATGCAACAGACAATCCCTCGGACCTCAATTTAAGTCCTTCAGAGATATCCGGGAGTAAAAAAAATGCAAGTTGGGCAACAACCATTTCTGTAGGTGGAACCAACTCAGAAGAAGTTGCCTCAAAGAGAACCGATTCGTTTGATTTTGGTTTATCTCTGTCCAATACAGAATCCAATACACTTCCCCACGGTTCAGAGAACAAAACCTCTCATGAATCTCAAAGCGGGAAATTGCATCATTCTAAAAATGGAAAAACGAACATTTCAAAAAAGAAAAATGAAAAATTGGGCGGTGTAAATCTTTCCGGATTATCGACAAAGACAATGATTATTATAGGGTCTGTTGTCGGATCGCTTATTCTGATTATTGCATTGATTTTGGTTTTTACATCGGGTTCATCCAATTCCAAATCAGACGTCAAGTCTTCTGTTCAAAGTGAAGAGGATAGAGCGAAGCGAGCCGCTGAAATTCTTAAAAAACAAAAAGAAGAAGCTGGCGTTGCTACGGACAATAATACTACAGAACAAAATGTCAGTTCTGATGAAAATCTTATGGATGATTTCAACAATGCAGCTTCTCAATGGGGTCCTCCTCCAGATGAGTCAACTCCTCAGCCGCCTCAAGAGACAACTCCTCCAACAGAATAATTAGTAATGTCCAGGAGAACAACAGCTTTTTGTTCTCCTATAACCTGTAATCCTGAATTATTATTCACCTTTTCAAATAATATGCCTAACATTTGCTATTTGGGCGATGATTCCATCAACAGCGCAGCAATGTATCTGATCGGAATCATGACGCATTTCAATCTGTCGTTCGACAGAGTAAACAGTTCCGATTCCCCCAGCGAATCGTTCACGCAGCAACCTTACAAGCTGTATATTATCAGCGACTATCCTCGCGAACGTTTTTCAGACGCGCAATTGCAATACATTGCAGACGCGGTCAAAGCCGGCGCAGGCTTGCTGATGATTGGCGGCTGGGAGTCATATCATGGACGTTTGGGCGAATACCACAAAACGGTTCTGACAGACGTTCTGCCGGTAGAAATGCTTCAGGAAGACGATAGACGAAACTACTCTCAGCCGTGCGTTATCACGCCGTGCGCTGATCATCCCATTACTGCCGGTTTGCCGTGGAATACGCCTCCGTGCATTGGCGGTTTTAACGAATACAAGCCCAAGCCGACCGGTCAAACGATTATGCAGATTCATCGATTTGCCATCAATCAGAGTAACGATCAGTTTGAGTTCTCGCCCATTGAAGACAAGCCGCTTCTGGTTGTCGGAACGTACGGCGCCGGTAAAACGGCGGCTCTGGCAACGGATGCCGCTCCGCACTGGGTTGGCGGGTTTGTCGATTGGGGAACGGAGCGCTGCATTCAAGACCTGCCCAACGGCGGATTCATTGACGTCGGCGCAGACTACGCCCAATTCTTCAAACAGCTTATTGAATGGACGATGCAGAAATAAAAAAGGCAAGAGACAAAAGGCAGTAGGCAATAATTTTTAAGGCGCTTGCGCCTACTGCCTACTGCCTACTGTCTACGGTCTACGGTCTTAGTTTGCCCTCTCAATTGTTGCAAACATGGAGCCAACGCTTTCTTTTAATTCCGGGTCGGCTCCGAACGCGTGAATTTGATCACGCTTGAATTCTGCCGGTTCATACGCTCCGGTATAGACAATAACCTTTCCTTCCGTGTCGACCGTTCGCGCCATCTGGAATCCCTGTTCGATCGGATAACCAAACAACTTTTGGAGCATGATGATCACGTAGTCGTATGTATGGTAATCGTCATTCCACAAAATCACATTGTACAACGGAGCTTTTCGCGTTTGAGGTTTTTGTTCCGTTTCAGGTTCTAAAACAATATTTACGTCGTTATCTGTCATTATTGTAATATTGTAAGGCGCTCCCCTTTATCGAATACGATTTCGAGGTATAATTAGAGAGATAAAATAAGTGTAGAGTTGGCGCCCCGCGTCTGACGTTTTTGTTGTTCAGTGTCAGACTTAAGCGTCAACAATATGTATTATAATCAATTCAAATAAAAATACAAGGAACAACGCAGGAAATTTTTATGTCAACTCAAACGCCGGAAATCCCTGATTATATCGAGTATATTGAATCGCACAAAGACGAGTATGAAAAAGACCTGTTTGAATTGCTGTCGATTCCGTCTATCAGCAGCCAAAGCGAACACGATGGCGACGTTGCCAAAACGGCGCAATGGATTTGCGATCGTCTGACGTCCATGAACCTGGATGCGCAAGTCGTCGAAACGACTGGGCATCCTGCCGTTTTCGCTCAGACGAAAAATCCCAATCCAGACGTGCCGACGATTCTGTTCTACGGTCATTACGACGTCCAGCCGGTTGACCCGTTAAACCTTTGGAAAACTCCGCCCTTTGAACCGGTTATCAATGAAGGGTTCGTTTACGCTCGCGGAGCGTCAGACGACAAGGGACAGATGTTTACGCACATACTTGGTCCGGAAGCATGGTATAAGACGACGGGGTCAATGCCGGTCAACGTCAAGTACATTCTCGAAGGCGATGAAGAAAGCGGCGGCGACGCGATGGACACATTCGTTCGCAACAACGCCGATTTACTCGCCTGCGACTGCGTCGTCATCAGCGACTCCCAGATGTTTGCCCCGGGACGTCCCGCCATCTGTTACGGACTTCGCGGCTTGGCGTACGTGGAAGTCATTTACAAGGGGCCAGACAAAGACCTCCATTCCGGCACCTTCGGCGGAGCGGTTACCAACCCGGCAATCGCGCTGTGCAAAGCTATCGCCGGCGTTCATGACGATCGATACAGAATTACCTTCCCGGACTTCTACGCCGACGTCAAACCCATGGAACCGGTTGAACAGGAACGCATTGCTGCGTTGGGAATTGACGAAACGGCGTTTCTCGCCTCCGCCGGCGTTACAGACTCCGTTGGAGAGAATGGATACACCATCACCGAACGGCATTGGGCGCGTCCGACCTTTGACGTCAACGGAATCATTTCCGGCTACACCGGAGAGGGCAGCAAGACGGTTCTGCCCGCCGTTGCCAGCGCCAAAATGAGCTGTCGACTGGTTCCCTATCAAGACCCGGAAAAGATTGTCGAGTCAATCAGACAGTATTTCCAAAACGCCTGCCCTCCCGGAATTACGATGGAATTCATCGTTCACTCGTACACCCCCGCCGTTATTGTCGACGTCAACAACCCGTTCGTCAAGGCGGCGGCAAAGACGCTGGAAAAAGCGTTCGGACGTTCTCCAGAATTCACCCGCGACGGCGGCTCGATTCCAATCGTATCCGCTTTTACAGAAGCCCTCGACAGCCCGGTTTTGCTTTTGGGATGGGGACAAATTACAGACAACATTCACAGCCCCAACGAGCGTTTTTGTCTGGCGGACTTCCATCGCGGAATCAAGGCGTCTGCCATTTTACTCAAACAGCTGGCGGGAATTGACCCGAAAACAGCCGGCAAAGAATAGTCAACCCTCGCAATTAGCAGTTTAATATATTTACATGGAACAAGAAGACATTTTTTCATCGACGGACTCTCAGCGCGGAGCGTTTGAACTTCCCTACGCTCAGTACGCGGTTTTCGAAAACGGCATGAAGCTCGAACAGGGCGGCGAATTGCCGTCGCTGACGATTTGCTACGAAACCTACGGAACGCTCAACGAACGCAAGGACAACGCCGTCTTTATTTGTCACGCCTTGACGGGGGACTCGCACGTCGCCCGCCATACGGAAGACGACAGCCCCGGCTGGTGGGACATTCTCATCGGCCCCGGCAAATCCGTTGACACAAACAAGTATTTTGTCATCTGCCCAAATATTCTGGGCGGATGCCGCGGCACGACCGGTCCGGACTGCATCAATCCGCAAACCGGCAAACCGTACGGGGCGGATTTCCCCATGATTACCATCGGGGACATGGTAACAGCGCACATGATGTTGATTGACCATCTGGGAATCGACAAGGTTTTGGCGGTTATCGGCGGATCGATGGGCGGAATGATGGTTCTCGACTGGGCGGTCAACCACAAAGACCGTCTTTGCGGAGCGGTGCTTGTCGCGTCCACAACTCGTTCCAGCGCTCAAGCCATGGCGTTTGACATCGTCGCCAGAAACGCGATTACCCGCGACCCGGAATTCCGCAACGGTCAGTACTACGACCCCGGCTGCCCCGGCCCGCTGGACGGCTTGGCGATCGCTCGAATGTTGGGGCATCTGTCGTATCTGTCACGGGAATCCATGACCAAAAAGTTCGACTCCACCCGCAACCACGGCAGAGACATCGAAACGAACTTTGAAACCCGGTTTTCCGTCGGTTCCTATCTGGCGTATCAGGCGGACAAGTTCAACGAACGTTTCGACGCCAATACGTACCGCGTCATTTCGATGGCAATCGACCTGTTCGACATGGGCGGAACGGCAGAGGAGATTGCCCAGCATATCCGTAACACCACCTGTCGATGGATGACAATGTCGTTTACTTCCGACTGGCTTTTCCCGGCAGATCAGATGAGAGAGCTTGTCAGCAGTCTTATCAGCTGCGGCAAACAAGTCAGCTTTTGCAATATAGAATCCGACTGCGGACACGACGCGTTTCTGCTCCCCAACCAGCTTTCGACGTACGGGTCGCTGATTGAACATTTCCTTCGCAACGTCCGCAAATCGCTGGCGGAACCGAACGACCAGCGCCGAATTGAGCAGTCCGTTCAAGCCCGATTCAATACGCGTCCGGACTACCCGGAAATCCTCAAGCTCATTCCGGAAGGAAGTACGGTTCTCGACCTCGGCTGCGGCAACGGCGAACTGATGGAAAAGCTTCGGGAAAAGGGCGCAAAACGCCTCATGGGAATCGAGATGAGCGAACGCGCCGTTCAGGCGTGCGTCGCCGCCGGTTTTGACGTCGTTCAGGGAGACTTGAACAAAGGGCTTCAGCCGTTTAACGACAAACAGTTCGACTACGTCGTTTTGTCGTCAACGCTGCAAACGATTACCAACGTCGAAACCGTTCTGGAAGAAATGCTCCGCGTTGGACAAAAGGGAATTGTTACATTCCCCAACGCCGGGTACATGCCTTGGCGAGAGATC
>JAZQDP010000510.1:0-2866 GCA_045546875.1 Thermoguttaceae bacterium
GGTTAAACGTAGCCGCACCGCCGGAATAGCCTGTACAATCATGGGCATCGCAACGGAGCGTACCGCCGGAGTTTACTGTAACGGTAACGCCTGATTTAAATCGGTTATCACCGTTAACTGTATTACCTAACGAAACAATTCCATTATCAATAATAACATTACAACCAATAGTGTCGCTACCGCTTGCCATTAGAGTTAACATACCAGAACCGGTTTTCTGGAGTGTGCCATTACCAGAAATGACGTCGCTAAAAGTTTGAGGCGATGTATGAGCAAATTCCAAAATTCCGTTATTAACTACTGAACCAGATCCCAGAGCGCCAGAGTCTGTCAATTTAAGCGTACCGTTAGAAATCGTCGTTCCTCCGGAATACGAGTTGGCGCCAGAAAGCGTCAGCGTTCCAGCTCCAGATTTGACAATGCTGCCAGATCCTGACAAAACGCCGCTAAAAGTTTGAGGCGATGTATAAGCAAATTCCAAAATTCCGTTATTAACTACTGAACCAGAACCCAGAGAGCCAGAATCTGTCAATTTAAGCGTACCGTTAGAAATCGTCGTTCCTCCAGAATACGTGTTAGCTCCAGAAAGCGTCAGCGTTCCAGCTCCGGATTTGACAATGCTGCCAGATCCTGACAAAACGCCGCTCCACGTTATCGTTTTTCCTTCAGCTGTGTCAAACGTTGTCTCTGTATTAGCTAAAACGTTCGCGTTTAATGCAGAAGACCAGTTGTTGTTGTAATTTCCTAACGTTCCGCCGCCAAGGTTGATGGTATAATCATAAGATGTAACCGGATAATTGGGCGGATTGCCAGCATTGGTAAACCCTCCGCTGCCAATTTTAATCGTTCCGCCATTCAGATTAAGCTCGCCTCCATTTGTAATGTCAAGACCACTAACTTCCAGCGTTCCACCGGCTTGTACCGTCAGGGGTTTCCAAAGATACAATGTGGCATCTCGATACATCGTGGCTGTTTGACTGGAACCATTTCCATCGCCAATTGTTAATGAAGCAACGCCCAAACTCCCGTAATCAATCCAAATGCGATTGGATGCAGAATAAACAAAGCAGTTCTGCGTCCATAACGGCGTTGTTCCTGCTCCACTAATATATCTGGTAGGACAAAGCGTTCCATCTGCATCTTCCCAGTTGGAAGTCCAAGTGGAAATCGTTCCCTCGTCATAATCAGGTTTATTTAACGTACCTGTATAAAATTTATTGTCGCCAGCGCCGCCAGTCCAATACATTGTCGTATAGCTGAAAGCAGAAGAATCGTCAGGAGTGTCCTGCGCCTGAACGGAAAGTGTAACAGAAAGCAAAGCTGCGAAAACAGCGACGAAAACGGTCAATCGTTTTGCCATTGGGAGTATCTCCTAATGTATATTTATGGTTAAGGTATATATTACCAATTAATAATTCTTCTTAAAACATATTATAACCTGTAATTTGGTATTTTTGAAGGACTTTCGAAAAATTTTTTGAAAATATAAAGAAAAACTGAAATTTTTATTTTAACATAATGTAACGACATATTTGTTAGAAATTCCTTTTGCTGCTCGAAAGAACGCTTTGGAAAGGAATTTAGGCAGTAGGCAGGAGTTTAATTCGGAATTCGGAATTCGGAATTCGGAATTTGGAATTTGGAATTTGGAATTTGGAATTTGGAATTTGGAATTTGGAATTTGGAATTTGGAATTTGGAATTACGCAAGCGTGACAATTTTGAAGTACGGCGTCTTGGCGCCGCTTTCGCCGTTAGACGAACGACATGGAGTGCGACGGTTTGCCATCGCTTTATTATACGGCGGACTTACGTCCGCGATCCAGAATGATTACTGGCTGCGAAGCGCTCTTTTAGCGGGTCTAAGGTTGTTTGTGCGGGCGGGACGCCCGCGAACCGGACTCAACCGACGGCGTTTGGTAAACAAAAAAAGCGGAAGCTTTCGCTTCCGCCTAAATTTTAACTCTTCGCGAACTTTGCGTGAGATTATCTTTTACTACTTAATCGTTCGCCTATCGGCGAATACGTAATTCCGCTCCCGATGGTCGCTTCGTTACCGCCTTTCAATCTTTCGTGACTCACTCCGCGCCTCCGCATCTCCGCATCTCCGCGTGAGGCTTTTACCGGGGGCTTACGCACCCCGGCGTTCATTTTCTACTGCCTACTGCCTACTGTCTACTGCCTCTTTCTCCAGTACATCAGACCGGCAACGCCGAGAACCAGCAGCGCCCAAGTTGACGGTTCCGGAACGCCTTCTGCGCCGGCTTCTGTAACGCCAACCCAGAACAGATTGCCATTCTGACCGTAAGTCCACATGTACTCTTCGCTGATTTCAGGGAAGCTATACAGGGAAGAAATGTCGCCGAGGGAAGAACCAGCGCTTGTCAGGAACGGAACCTGCTGATCAAGATAGTCCATGAAATCGTCCGCAAAGAATTGGATCGTTCCGTCGCCGGTAACAGCGCCGTTAACGGTAAAGAGGGTATCCAACTCGTCCAGATTGATGTTCATGTTGCCGTCCAGAGTCAGGTCGCCCAGAACGCTGCCTTCTCCGATGATTTCGGCGCCATCTTCAACGTAAACGTTGCCTGCAACCGTTCCAACCAGTTTGAACGCGCCAGAACCGCTAACGTTGACGATTCCGTTTCCATTCAAATCGCCAGCCCATTCAATCGTTTGCCCTTCTTCCGGAGCGAATGTAACGGTCGCGCCGTCAGCGATAGTTGCGTCCAGAGCGGAAGACCAGCTCGCGCCGTTGGTTCCGAACGTTCCGCCGGCAAGGTTGATGGTATAAGCGTTGTCAGAGGACGTGATTCCGCCTTCTCCGATGTTAATCGTGCCGGAGGACAGGTCGAGTACGCCGTTCG
>JAZQDP010000511.1:0-10207 GCA_045546875.1 Thermoguttaceae bacterium
GGGTGCGATAAATTTTGGGTTGCGAAAATAGGTAAGATTGACGATTACACACGGAGCAATTCGATTGGCGGCTGTCCTCAGCAGCCTAATTTTTAACGCCGTAAAGAACGCATGTTTTTAAAACTTTGCGAACTTCGCGAACTTTGCGTGAGATTTCTTCGGCGGCAGGGACTGCCGCGAGCCGGACTCAACCATTTCTTTCTAGCGCCCCCCAATTTTGAACGCACCCTTCTTCCAGATTTCCCGCCACCACGGGTTTACATTTTTAAAATTTAATATATAATAAAGAGAATCTAGGTGGAAATCGGTTTTTCGCCGTTTAATATTAAATTAGCATTTAACAAGAAAGCTTGTTTTATTATTTTAAACTAACCATAAATCAACATAATTTGACATACTAAAAGCGACGATTAACTTGATTCTTCCAGACTGAAAATTTGGTCATTTGAAGTTGGAAAAAGGATTAGGTTGAACGCCCTCGCTATGCGCGTGGGCTTGTAGACTTATTTCGTTTCCAACGGGTGCGACCAAATACCTCAGTCGGCGGATACCTCTAACAAGTTCCACGCTTTTTTTATGCCGGCGAGGGCTCCCCATGAACGAATCTCAACAACATCGTGAAGAACAGAAGAAATTTTCCTCCGCGCAGTGGACATTTTTCATCAATAGCATGATTGTCTACGCAGGAATTTATGTTGTACGCAATAACCTGTCAATGGCGCAGCCAGGCATGCTCGAAGAGGGCGTAATATCCACTTACGCCTTGGGAACGATCTTAACGATTTATGGGGTTCTCTATGGCGTCGGTCAGTTTGTAAACAGTTTTTGGGCTGATAGATTCAACGGTCGTATTTTCATGACGATAGGTTTAGCTATCTCCGCTTTGGCAAACTTTTTTTTCGGATGTTCGTCTCTAACAATTTTCTTTGCAATTTTTTGGCTAATTAACGGCTGGGGGGTGAGTATGGGCTTCCCCGCTAGTACGAATATGCTAACGCATTGGATTCACCCGAAAGAACTGGCAACAAAAATGTCCATTTGGACGACCTCAAACAATTTCGGCAAAGTAATGGTTTTGGGACTTTGTTCGTTGATTCTTGGCCCTTTAGGACTTAACTGGCGCTGGTGCTTCTGGGTTCCTGGGGCGCTGGTAGCGCTGATAGCCGCATTCTGTTTCTTCTTCGTGAAAGCCTCGCCAACGGAGGCGGGAGTTCATGAACTAGAAGTTGAAGAGGAAGTAATTCATAAACCGTCTTCCGAAATCACAACGGCAGACCGTTGTCGATTGGTTTTCGGAAATAGGACAATTTGGCTAGTTTCGATTGCCAGTATTTTTGTGGCTGTTGTCAGCGATATATTCCTGTGTTGGGGTCCAACTTTCTTGAAACAGCTCAAGGGGATTCCTGTTTCAACCAGCGGTTGGATCATGATTGCTTTTCAAATCGCAGCAATTTTTGGCTCAATCTTTGCCGGTTGGCTTACCGATAATGTCTTCAAAGGACGCGGCGTTAGAACGTGCGTCATTTACATGTGTTGCGCGGCTCTATTCACATACGGTTTTTGGGCGCTGCCAAACGACGGAACGGAATTGCAATTCGCCTACAATTCCGCCAACGCGCCAAAAACGGAAGACGTTCGAGCGGTTCTGAGAGATTTCGATAAAAACATTATCGTTAAACATAAACCGCAAGAGAATCAATTGATTATACATACGTTATACCTTAACAATTCCGAAGATAAAAAGATTGAAGATTTTGACGACATTGACGCGTTCGTTACTTCGAAATTACAGCAGAAATTTGCCGCGTTCAATTTTACGTTGACGTCTAGCAAAGAAACCGCTTCAATGTCAATCTTGATGGCAACTTTGGTTCTTATGCTCACCGGCTTCTTTATTCAAGGAACTTACGGTCTTTTAGGCGCTATCGTGTCTAATCAGGCAACCAAAGAAGCGGCGGCTTTGGCAAACGGTTTTAGAGGCATTCTGGGGCATGCCTCGACAGTCATTTCTGGCATCGGAGTGGCGCACGTCATAGAAAATTACGGTTGGAGCGTTACGCTCAGTCTGACAGCCGTATTTGCTTTGTTGAGCGTATTTTTCTTCGCTCTGGCTTGGAACGCAAAAGCGAGCGGATATAAAATCGATTACACCGAAAAAGAAACCGCAACCGCAACAAATAAGGCGTAAGATGAACTCATTCATTTTTGATTGCAAAACAGACGATTTAATCGAGCAGGGAACGGCTCGTCACAGATGGACAGGCGTCTCTCATGCCCGGGAGCTAACGCTTTCCGGCTCGCCTTCCTCGCTACAGCCTATTGCCTACTGCCTCATTTCAACTATGCGTTCTATGCATCCTTTGCGGCTTAAATTCCTCATTCCGCATTCCGCATTAATTCACGCTCCCCCTATTGCAAGAAAGAATAATATCTGTTATATTTAAAATCGGAATTATTGTCATATCGGTAAATAAGAAGAGAATATCGGCTCGGTGAACGATGTTTTCTTTTTAGGTTAGTTAAAATTTGGTTAAATTTAACCCCTTAACAGGAGATTTTTACGATGTCAAACGAACACGACAGCGCACCGGCGGAAGATCAAGGGCTTCCGATGACCAGTAAATGGGATCCGGAAAAACTACAGCACGAAGTTGAACAATTAGAAGAATTACAGAGAAAACCGCTTGTTCCTAAAACGTTGGGATATATTAAACGGTGCGGACCCGGTCTTTTACAGTCAGCCATGACGCTTGGCGCAGGTTCCGCCGCCGCCAGCGTTGCCGCCGGCGCCGCGTTTGGGTACAAACTGCTTTGGGTTCAGCCGTTGGCGATGTTCTTTGGCGTCTGCATGCTGGCAGCCCTGTCCAACGTCGTTCTGACCACTCAAGAGCGTCCCTATAAAGCGTTCGGACGTGAAACGAGCAAGATTCTCGTTTTCCTTTGGGCGCTGGGAACGATTATGGCGTCGATTATCTGGCATTTCCCCCAGTACGCGTTGTGCTCCGGGGCGATTCGAGACCTCTATGAATTCACCAGCAACACGCCGCTGGTTGTCGATGGCGTTAAAACGGCTCAATGGTATGTTATCGGTTTAGCAACCGGCATTACCGTTTTGTGCATCAATATTTTCACCGTTTGGAGTTACGGCTCGTCCGCCAAAGGCGTTAAACTGTACGAACGGTTCCTGCAATGCACCATCGCACTGGTTATTATCTCTTTCGGAATCGTCGTTTGCTGCAACTTTACCAAATTGAACTGGTTGGAAATCTTCCGCGGCTTTACCGGATATTACGCCAAAGACGTTTTGCTTAATGCCGACGGTTCATTTAACGCCAACAGTCTGACTATGGTGCTGGGCATGCTCGGCGCGGCAGTAGGAATCAACATGACGTTCCTGTACCCGTATTCTCAGCTTGCCAAAGGCTGGGGACCGGCTCATAAGACATTGGCTAAATGGGATTTGGGAATGACAATGTTCCTGCCGTTTACGCTGGTAACGTCTTTGATTATTTTAGCCATGACCGTTGGCGGCGTTACGGTTGAACCGGACAAAGTGTCCTCCATGCAACCCTTAACCGCTTCAAAAGCCCTGGTTGACATTCTCGGTCCAGCGGGACGCGTTATTTTTGACCTCGGTCTGTTCGGCATGACCTGCGGCGCCGTTTCCACTCACATGGTTGTTTGCGGATTTACCGTTTGTGAAATGTTCGGTTTGACGTACACGAAATGGCGGTTCCGACTGTTCGCCTTGGTTCCGGCTGTCGGCATGTTCGGCGTTTTGGTCAACCTGCCGTTCTGGCTGCCGATTATGGCGTCCGCCGTCTGCCTGACAATGCTTCCGATTGCGTACCTGCTGTTCGTTATTTTGAACAACAAACGCAGCTACATCGGCGACGCTGTCGGCAAGGGCTGGAAACGAGTTGTATTTAACTTCGTTCTGATTGTCGCCTTGACGTTTACCGTTATCGCTTCCGGCATCAAGATCAACAGCAGCGTTATCCAACCAATCAAAAAGAATCTCAACGCGCCTGCGGCAACAGAAACCGACAAAGCCCCGACGGCTGAAGAACCTTCAGCGGAAGCCGTTCCAGAAGAACAATCTCCCGTTGAACCAGACGCGCCGGCTGAGAACGCTCCGGCTGAGGACGCCAAATAAACTATAATCCTTTTTAAGTCTCCAAAAGAGAGGGATGAGCGCTGCGCTCGTCCCTCTTGTTGTTTTATCTATTGAGATTCTCCCCCCGTCTTCTGTTTATCCAATCTCGCATACCGGCATTATCAGACCACGATATTTTATCTAATCGTAATATTTTAACACGATTTTATCAAAATTACTAAAAAAAGCATTGTTTTCTTCAAAAATATAAAAAATGATGACCTATACTGAAATTGTCAAATGAGATAAAAAGTATCGTTAAAATCGATATTTTTATCTTTATTAATTACACAAATCAATTGCTCAAAAGTAAATATTATGTCGATTTTAGTTTTTCGTCCATATTTTTCGGTTGTTGAGTATAAAAAATGCTCAATTTCCGTTTATAATCGATTCCTAATCGCGCTATTTATACTGGGACTTGGTCTGACCACATCCGCATTAACCCAAATGATTCCATCGTCTTCAGCCCCAGCCCCGATAGACCTCGGCACGTCAGGGGACGAACCCTGCAAAGGCAAGCTGGAATCGTTTCCACGCGATTTTCTGTTTTCTTTAACAGAACCTGTAGGGTCGTATTGCGCCCTGTCCAAAGAGACAGAAGATATTAAGCATAGCGTTAGCAAGGTTATTAACGAAATGCCAGACGTCTCTTTAGATAAAGAGTATCACGGGATAAAAAAGAAAGCCCACAATACAACGTCAAACACAAACGCGCCCAAACTCGATTTGTCAACCTGTTCAGACGAAGAAGCCCTTAAGTTCGGCTATCGCCGGCATAAAACCGTCAATGGCGACACCCTGACCAACTTAGCCCAAAAGTACCTCAACGACCCGTCGCGCTGGAACGATATATATCTGCTTAACGCTTCTCGACTGCATAGCAGCAAAGTCGTTCCAATCGGAATCATACTGGTTATTCCAGCACAATAGGAACTCTGGCGTCAACGGGCGTTCCGTTGGCGTCCCGGATGCCGAATTCAATCAATGTCCCCTATCTTTCGATGAATACAATCGTTCTTGCCCTTGACGGATTTCATTCAGGTTTTACCGGCTACGGAGGCGCCAGCTGGATTGACGCCTATGCGTTAGACGAATTGTCAACTCACGGGATTGTTTTCGACCGTTTTTTTTCCAGCTGCTTGAATTTATCTGCAATCTATGATATACTATGGGGTACAGAAGAAACCTTTGCTGAGCGTTTACTCAATCAGGGGGTCAAGCCAGCTCTTTTAGCCGACGACGCCTCCATTTTGGAACATTCCGGTTCCCGGGGCTTTAAGGTCATAGAATCGTGCCTGTACAAAGAATCCCGTCCCATAGCGGAGAGTCTTGAACAGACGGCGCTTTTTGAAACGTTTGCCGTCCTGGCAGATTTAATCGACCATTTATCGCAGTCCGATCAACCGTTTCTTTGCTGGGCGCACATCGGTTCACTGGCTCGTCTTTGGGACGCGCCAGACGAATACCGCAGCCGGTACTGCGCTCAAGGAGATTTACCCGCCTGGGGAGCCGCGGCGCCGCCGGAATCGATTTCCGGATTAATGAATTTGGAAAAGACGCCTGACGACCTGAGCGCCAGCGATCTGGCGTTACAAATGGCTCAAACGTATGCCGGTCAGATAACCGTCCTGAACGATTGCGTTTCCGTTCTGACAGACTTTTTGAAACAGGCTGGTCTGACGGATAAAACGTCAATAGCGCTGTTTTCAACGCGCGGCATCGGGTTAGGCGAACATGACGCCATTGGGTTAAATTCTCTTGCGTTTAATGCAGAATTCGCTCGGCTGTCAGGGCTTGTCTGTTCTCCTGTGAAAAACTTTGGACCGCGCCGAACTCAAGCGCTTGTTTCTTATTCGGAATGGTCAAGTTTACTGGAGTTGTTAGCCGTCAATCCGGAGTCCGTTTCCATACCAGCAGGGCGGTCGCGATTGTTGGGCGTTCAGGAGGATTTGCATGTTGTACAAACCAACGCCTGGCGTTATCTGTATGACGTCAAAGAGCCAAAAAACGGTCAGCTTTACGTCATGCCGGACGACCGGTGGGAAGTAAACGACACGTCTAAAATATGCGAAAACGTTATTGAAGAACTGTTGCAGCTTACGGAAGATTCGGAACTTTCAGACCTGCTGACAAATATTTATCATTGATCAAAACCCGTTGTTTTAATTTCCTTCACACTCGTGCCAAACCAGGAATCGCCTTTGCTTCTGCCGATTGAAACGGTTCGTCCAATGGACTCGACAACAAAAGAGCAATTCCATAAACTTGGTTTGACCCGGGTTCAGGATTGTCTGTTTAACTTTCCCCGCGTTTACGAAGATTTCACAAATCAGACGACTATCGACAATCTGGTTGAAGACGTCATGCAGACGGTAGTTGGAAGAATTACGTCAATGCGCCGTCGCGAGGTGCGCGGAGGAAAAATCCTCGTCAGCGGGTTTGTAACCGATTCCAGCGGGCGGTTTATGGAACTTGTCTGGTTTAACCAACCTTATCGGTTTAACCAATATCACGATGGAGATCGCGTCTGCGTTTCCGGAAAACCCAAGTGCAAGTTAGGGCGATGGTCTATCGCTCAACCGCTCGTTTCTGTTTTAGAGGACAGTCATGAACCGCCGGGCGGCATCTTGCCGATGTATTCCCTTACTGCCGGACTGACTCAATGGAAAATCCGAAAAATCCAAGCGGACGTCGTCAATCGATTTACCGACAATCTGGAAGAAATCTTTCACGAAGATTACCTCAGCAAATGGAACATCCTATCCATTCACGACGCCGTTCGAAAGATCCATCTTCCCGAAAGCATGAAAGACGTCGAACAGGCTCGCCGACGGTTTGTCTTTCAGGAATTCCTTCTGCTTCAGCTTGCCCTTGGCGTTAAGCGCCGTCAAACGAAATGGATAACCGACGCGCCCGCCATGTCAACCGACCCGGCTATTGATTCTCGAATTCGGCGCCTGTTTCCATACGATTTTACCCCGGGGCAAAACGAGGCGATTAAACAGATCCGGGCGGATATGACGTCAACCCATCCGATGAACCGGCTTCTTCAAGGGGACGTTGGGTGCGGTAAAACAACGGCGGCAGTTTACGCAATGCTTCTTGCCGCCGCTTCGGGATATCAATCGGTCTTAATGGCTCCAACGGAAGTTCTAGCCAGACAGCACTATCGCACATTTTCCAAACTCCTGACAGACGCGAAATTATCGCCTGAACTGCTTATCGGCGCGTTAAAACCGGCAGAAAAGCGCGCGGCTTTGGAACGGATTGCTGACGGACGGTCCAAGGTAATTATCGGCACTCAAGCCCTTATTCAAGACGGCGTAACGTTCAATTCGCTGGGATTGGTTATTATCGACGAACAGCATAAATTCGGGGTCAATCAACGCGCCCGGCTTCGGAGCGGGGGGGCAAGCCCTCACTATCTTGTCATGACGGCAACCCCAATCCCTCGAACGGTTACGATGTCGCTGTTGGGCGATTTGGAGGTTACAACGATTAAAGACCTCCCGCCCGGCAGACAAAAAATCAACACCTACCTGATCGGAGAAGAAAAGCGTATGAGCTGGTACAATTTCATGGCTCAAAAACTTGATCAGGGCAGGCAGGCTTACGTTGTCGTTCCGCACATAGAATCGTCTGAAAACGACAGTCCCTCGGCGCCGTCAATGTCGGACAGCGCTGAAATTGCCGACATTATGAGCATGTACAAAAAATTGATCAACAGCCCCCTGGGTCGATTCAGAATAGGCGTCGTCCACGGTCGCATGACAACGGAAGAGAAAGAGTTGGCAATGCTCAATTTTCGTTCCGGGGAAATCCAGATTCTGCTCTGTACGTCGGTAATTGAAGTTGGGGTGGACGTTCCCAATGCAACGCTGATGACAATCGAAAGCGCCCAGCAGTTTGGTTTGTCACAGCTTCATCAGCTTCGCGGTCGAATCAGCCGTGGGCGTCATCCCGGCTTTTGCACGATTTTTTCTGACGTGGACGATCCGGCAACCATTGAACGGCTCGAATCGTTTACCGCAACAACAGACGGTTTTGAACTTGCAGAAATTGACTTTCGCCTCCGCGGTCCCGGGAACTTGTTTGGATTTCAACAGCACGGTTTGCCGCCATTCCGATTGGCGGATCTTCATCGAGATCAAGACGTTTTGAAAGAAACGCGCCTGGCGGCAGAGGATCTGCTCAACTCAGACGAAGGTTTGGCGTCAGAAAAAAATCATCTCTTAAGAATTCGCGTCCTATTACGGTACGGAAAAGCCCTGGATATTTCCGACGTCGGATAATTGAGAGAACCTGACGTTCCCTAAACAGCCGTTCCCGTTTACTCAACCGAGATTCTGTCACGAATAAATTTGTTTACTTCTTTTGACCGCGTTAACGCAATTATATGTCCTGCCCCGTTGATGATTTCATCTGGATGAGTGTACCGAACTGGCAGTTGTTTGTCTGCGGAGCCGTGCAGATGCCAAATCGGAAACGGATATTCTGCCGGCGCGTCTTGCCATGAACAAATCATTCGCAAAACGTCATAATTACGTCGAACCGGGCTGTCAGCAATTGGCGATAACACTTGCTCTGTAAAAGGCGGATTTTTGTTTCCCAGAATCCAAATCAACATCTTGACCCATATTCTTATCAGCCGCCATCCGCCGCACGGTAAAAGAAGCGACGCTTTCCAAAAGAAGCGCGACACCGGCGGGAGTTCCGTTCCGCCGCGAACGGAGGCGAGCAGAAAACAGCCGCGAACGTCAACGCCGCGCTGAATGAGATAATTCCCAATGTACGGAACTACCATTCCGCCAAAAGACAGACCGCCGATGTAACACGTTTTCTCGCCGGCGCCGTCTTTCCCGTCAAAGTAATTCCGGTAAACTTCTTCCGCCCATCTGAGCGCAAACGTTTTGAGATCCTCGCTCCGCTGTGGTTCGACCCATTCTGGAACAATAACGTCTGCAATATCTTTTAACGATTCTTTTTGCGAAGCAAACAGACGTTCGTCACACGCCAATCCGGGAAATAAAATCAGCTTCATGCAAAATTGTTATTGAGGGTTATTGGAACAGTATCGCAGTCGGTAGAAGTAGTTGACAATCGCGTCTGACGCCTGATCTGAACCGTGAGTTCCCTTGCCGGGTTTCGCGTCGTGAGCGCCGTGGTCTGGGCAGAAAACAGAGACGTAATTCTTATCCGCCCACGCCTGATCGGCGGCGTCAACCAATTCTGTATAATAACGAATCGAGTTCTTCATCGCCTCAAGCGACTTCTCGGCAAAAACGCCGTTGGCGTGCATGGTCGAATCGTACTCGCCGTCGTAACAGACGATTAAATCGTAGTTGTTTTCCTGCAACAGCTTTTTGGCGGTCGCCACGGATTCTTCTGAATTTTTTGTCGTGTAGAAGTCCGCCTGATGTCCGCGGAAAATGAGGTCGATACTGCAGTTCTTAACTGCTATGACAGCGCATTTCTTACCCGCTTTGGAAAAGGCGTCAAAGAGGGTTTCGACTTTAATCGGGTTGGTCTTGTATTTGTCGTTGTACTGGCGAATGCCGTGAACCTCGGGCGGGCAGCCGGTAAAAATCGCGCCGAAACAGACCGGCGTTACGCTTGGCAAGACGTTGGCGGACGTTACAACGTACGTTGAGAGGTCGTAAACGGGTTTCCAGTCAGCCGGGTATTTGTCAACGAGAAATTTCCCAGTCGCGTCCGGGCAGAAGATGAGAACCTTCTCCATCGTCGGCTTGCTCTTCGCCGCGGTGCGGATAAACCCGATCGGCTGGGCGACGCAGTCAGGAGAAGCCGGGACGCCGCACAGAGCGCAAATCGTCGGCGTTAACTGAGCAGACGAGTACGCCAAACCGTGCTTGTTCATTAAAACCGTCAAACCGTTGTCAGCGTCTTGAGCCAGAGCCGGAATGGAGAGAAGCAATGTTACAATGATGATGAATAATATACGTTTCATGATAATTGCGAGTTACGAGAAATTATGGTGTGGCGCTTACACCCTATTGCCTACTGCCTACTGCCTACTGTCTAGTCAAT
>JAZQDP010000512.1:0-13998 GCA_045546875.1 Thermoguttaceae bacterium
GACGGCAAGCCGTCGCACTCCATATCGTTCGCTAATCGGCGAATGCGTAATTCCACTACCGCCTCGTAGCTGTTATCGAACGATACATTCAAATCGAATGATTCCGCCTTCGCCTGGTTCGAGCGGTTCGTCGATTTCCCATCTCAGGACGAGCGATCCGGCTTTGTTCGGTTCTGTCATGAACGCGCCTTTCTTGGAGCATTGCGCTGAACCTTCGGCGTATTCCAGACGTCCGGTCAAGCTGTCGAGAATAGTAACGTTTCCGACCGGTTCGTCTCCAACGTTGTCGAAACGAATGGTAAATTCGACATGATCTCCCGGTCTGGCGTCTTCCACGCTGGCAATTTTGATAATTCTTACTTTCGGATTATTGGTGTCTTTGTCCAGTGTGTACAGAAGACCTGGACCCTCGTTTTTAACAACCGCCATGACGCGATTGTAATCAATGGCTACTTGAGGATTCGTCGTGCGACTCCAAACGGCAGCGCGACGCGATGATTCCGCCAATAACGGCGCTTCAGATCGATCCATTACGCCGGTCATGATAACCCGAAGATTTTCGTAAGCGCGGAACGATCTGTCAGCAATCATCATCTGACGGCGATTAGACGATTCTCCCGTCCATTTTCGCCCGATAAACTGTTCGCCCGGCTTGGTAGCAATATTCTCTCCGAAAGCCAGATGACGCTTGCTTTGCATTCCTCCAACGCGCCGTTCTTGAGAAATAGCCAGCCGAGCGCTGTCGTATCCAACGGGTTTTTGAATGTTTTCGTTTATTCCTGCATAAATAACTTGACGCACCGCGCGGAATTTCGGTGCGTAAATCTCAACCCTGTTACTGGCTTCAACGCCAACTTTCCCATCGATTGTGTCAAAATGGACGATTGTATTTTCAGGTTCCAAGCCGGAAACGGAAAAGTCGTCGTGCACTTTAATGCCTTTGGCTCCCATTCCTCCGTCAGCGATGAACTCATCTTGGGGCCAATTCCCGCCGTTGGACGGTTGGATTCCCGGCGGCGTCCACGCGGAACGAACGCCCCCTTGCGGTTGGTTAAATGGCATCGGGGCGCCTGCAGGAGAAATTACTCCCGGATTAACCGGCTGAACGTCTTGTATTATTGGAGAGGAATATGGAGCTGCGTCTGCCGGGTAATCAGGAGAGGAGGGCAGGTCTTGCGCTTCTGATAAAGGAACGTCTGAAAGCACTTGAAAATCTTTGATTTCCCCTTCCTGTTGAGATACATATTGCTGAATGCCGTTAGGGTTTAAGCTGCCTGGAGACTGACCTCGAAACGATATGCCGCCATTAACAGCCCCATTTATTTTGATTGATCCGTTTTCAGAGTTGGAATCGGTTCCAATAGCTGGGCTGATGGGGGCTGTTTCTGGAACGCTGTTTCCAACAGAGGGTAAACGTTTGACCTCAATCGGTCCGTTCGGGTCGTATGCCATCGAAGGATTGTCTGGAATCGACTCATTAAACGAAGCCGGAGTGATGCCGGTCTCGTATTCGGAGCCGTTTGACGATGGAATCGACTGGCTTAATTGCGGAGCTTGCGGGGCGTTGGGCGTCGCTGGCGACGGCGTTGGAGCTTGTTGTTGAGGAGCTTTCTCAACTTTTGTACTTACAGGGACGAAAAACCATTTTTTCCCATTAGCGCCTTTAGTCGCGCAAGAAGACGACGTGCAAAGCAGCAGCATGCATAACGCTGTTACAATACAAAACTGAGCGCGGTTGTTGATGATAAAATGACGTCGATTGCTCATCTTTTTGTTCCTGTAATTATAATATGGTATATATGTTTACTAAATGTTGAACGGAAATTTAAAATTCAATATTGTCAAACGTTTCGTTTGCGTCTGATGGCGCTCCAAGAGGTTGCAGATTGGAGTTTTGATCTTGGCGCTTTTGTGAAGCTGGTTTGGTAGTAGGTTGAACTTTTGACGATGCCGGAGCGTGGGTTGTTGTTGATGCTCTGGGGGCTGGAACGTTTGTGTTGTAATCGATAAACGAAGGCGACCCAAACTGGAATTCGTCTGAAAGGGAACCGTTTGGCGTGCGAATTGGAACGCGTCCGCCAATACGGAGGATTGCAACTGGACGTCCCATGGCGTCTGCAACCGCTACCGGGTCAGCGTCTGTGGGAATATCGAATGTACTTTGATATTTATTGGGTGGATTTACTGTCGGAATAGGATTATTAGGGTCTTCCAGGTAAATAACTCGAGTAACGAGATTGCCTCGTAATGCCTCTTTTATATCTTCGAGAGTAATGTCAACGACAATAGGGTTTCGAATTTCTTTGCCTTTTGGCGCATATATTCGATCTATAACCTCTAACGTTGGGTAAAGTTCAGCTCCTTGCGAGTCCAACAAAGGAAAATTTGTCAAGCGGAATCTGTACACCTGCCCAATAAGCAGCCCGACCGTATTGGGAAGCGGCTTTAATGGCGTGTATTCTCCCTGATAGACCATCGAGATTTGCGTTTTTACAGGACCGTTAATCAGGACAGGCTGATAATAACCTTGAACCGGACCACCCATGTGTAAACGTTGTTGACCAAGAAATCCAGGACTTCGGACGCCTGCGCTGTTATAATGCACCGGCGGCGTTCCAACTGCAGACCTCTGTGAATAAGATACCGAAGCGGTACTGAGTAAAATCAATACAGCCAGGCTGGAGGATAATGCGCGTCTGATAGCGTTTAAGTAAACGTTCATCCCTGAACTTTCCTGGTTAAAGTAATTATGGAGTCTTAAGTTGCGAGATATTGAAGACGGTAATGGAACAAGCGAAACAAATGATGTTACGCTTTTCCTGATGTCTCTTGCCTAATCCCTACTATCTATTTTCTATATCGGCTAAAGATTCAGTAAATTACAACGAAAAACCGTCAGAATCGGAAAATTTTTATTTCCGGTTCTGACGGTATGTTCAAAATGACGAAATCGAGGATTTGGAGCCGCTCAGCCAAGAGCGGCAATACCTGCTTCCGAAGCGGCGTTTAATTAGGGGTGTGTAGAATCAATCGTGTTGCGGATTGTGTTGCGTTCGGTACGGCGACCCGTATAGGCGTTGGGAAGTCTCGTCGGGGACGGGGTTCCAGCCGGGGTCATCTGCGGCGGTTGACCGTAGGCAGGACCGGAAACTCCAGAGACGTAGTAGTTTTGAGTTCCAGCTCCAGCGCCAGCCATGTACGGGCTATTCATGGAAACCGGCTGTCCATAGGACTGCGCTTCCATTCCGCCTTTTTGAATGTCAATGTTGCCTAAACGAACGATTGCCATAATCGAGCCGCGGCGAGCCGCTTCCGTAATGGGGTCTACGCCCGGATCAAGGCGAGTGCTGACCAACGTGTCAGGCGTTCCAACTGCAATTGCCAGTTCCTGGAATTCCGGATCGGGCAGATAAATAACCTTCGTTACAAAGTTGCCGCTGAGAACCTGGGTAATATCTTCGTCAGTGAACGAAACCGCAATTGCCTGATGCGTCAGGAATTCTATCGTTCGCGGTGAAGCCGGAGCAATTTCCAATGTCGGGTAAAGTTCAACGCCTTCTCGACCAGGAATGTTGGACAGCTTGAGACGATAAATACCATTTTGCGGGAAGTTCTCGCGACCTGGGCAAACAAGTTCAGGGGAGTCAAAAGCGCCAACGGCAGAAATATCCCATTGAATTCTTGCTCCAGCTGGTCCGATAAACTGAACCTGGGAAGTCTGTGCTTGTCCCGGAATCTGCGCTCCGTATTGCTGACCGGGAACAACGCCCGGACCAGGACCTGCGATAGCGGGGTTATTGGCATGAACCATTACCGGTCCGTACCCGTTATGTACGGCGCGGCGCATACCCGGAGAGTTATAACCAGCGCCAACCGCTCCGTAGGGGGCTGCTGATTGATAGCCTTGATTGGCGACAGCTTCCGATTCTGGGCAGTAGCTTTCGTACGGCCCTGCAACGCGCTGCGGACCTTGGCAACCTGCCATCAATCCCAGCGAAAGAAAAAGAACTGCAAATGCGCGAATCTTCATTGTGATTCTCCCAAATTTAAATCTTTGTTTCGGCTTTTCCCCAAATTCCTGTTGCGAAATAACGCCGATTTCGTTATAATGCTATTTAGTATTAGTTATCAGAGCTTCTAAATGCGATTGATTACTCAATACCTTTAGGCTGCAAATAACTTTCAATCGTACTTACTTCATTTCATCGGTAATCTTGAAGTAAAATATTGAATAATTTCATTCAGAATTTAAAAAATGATTAAGAAAATTAGTGAAATAATATTGGTGTTGTTAATTTGCGCTATCTGTATAGGTAAAATAATAGCGTTTAAGTTTGATAAATCTGTGAATTATAATGGTGTAGCTGTAGCTCAGGAGTCTGTGCCAAGAGCGACAGAAGGGGCTAATGATCCTTCTACTTTAAACCCGGAAGCCATGTTTCGCAGCATGCGATTGGCGTATAATGAAAAGCTTATCGTGGCGGCGTCAATGCGAGAAGAAACGCTGGTTCATGATCAGCTTTTTATTGGCATAGGGAATTATATGGAAAAAATCGATAACGCGAAGCGGTATCTGCGTATGGAGATGAGCTATTCCTGCGACAGTATTCGGTATAGCGTCCAATATATAGCGGACGGAGCCAAGGATTTATTTTGGATTTTTAAAAATGTTGGTTCTGAGAAAGAGCTTTGCCGCGTTGATCTATTCTCAAAGTTGAACGCCCAGAATGCCAATCCCGAATTGGTGGCGTCAATAGATAATAATATTATCACTCCTATTTCTTTGGCAGGAATACCATATATGTTATTTCAAATTAACAAGAATTTCAATTTTACTTCCTGCTCGATAGTTCATGATGAACAGACAAAGATTCCGTATTGTGTAATTGTTGGGGCATGGAAGCTGGAACGATTTCCGATACAGGAATTGGTAAAAGATAAGGTTATTGACTGGAACTCTGTTCCGGCTGATATCCCTGACACAGTAAAAGTATACTTTGGAATTAGCGATTATTTTCCTTATAAAATATATTACTATCGAACCTTCAGGGGGAAGCAAACGCTAATCTCTAAATTGAATTTTTACGATGTTTCTTTTGACGTTCGATTAAATCCTAAACAATTTGGATTTGAGCCGCCAGCTGAGATTATTGCGTCAGATATTACAAATCGCTATACGATTATGAAGAAAGAGAATAAGCCAGAAAAGAAAACTTCCAGTAGCTTCTAATTTTAGATATTTTTTGTTTGTGATTTTGGAAGAGTTTGCTGGCAGCAATTTGCTCCTAACCCATAGCTAATTATGATTTTATGTATTCAGCGAGTTCTTTCGGCAAGCGTCGTAGTTGACGGCGATGTATGCGGTCAGATTGGCAAAGGCTTGCTTGTTTTGGCAGGCGTTGCAGCGGCGGATACTTCGGACGATGTCAAAACGATGGCTCAGAAAACCGTCAATTTGCGAATGTTTGAAGACGCCGAAGGCAAAACGAACCTGTCGTTGGGCGACGTTGGCGGTGAGATCTTGTGCGTCAGCCAGTTTACGCTCATGGCGGACTGCCGAAAAGGGCGTCGACCCAGTTTTATCAACGCCGCTGACCCGGAAAAGGGCAAAGAGTTCTATCTGCTCTTTGTCGATCAGCTGCGTCAGCAGGGGGTTCACGTTGAAACGGGAATCTTCCAGGCGGACATGAAAGTCTCTTTGGTCAACGACGGTCCGTTTACGATTATTCTGGATTCCGAACGGTTCAAGGAGCCGAGAAGGAGTTAAGCGTTGCGAGTTCAGACGGCGAGTCTTATTCTGACGACGATTCTTCTTTGTATGGCAAGCTGTACGGTTCCTTCGTGGATAGCGCCGGCAGGCGACAAGGAGTTAAAGCCGTTCTCGTCCAAAAGCGTTACCCGGGGTCAGCTGGAGATTACCGGCGAGGCTCCCATGAACGATTTTCTCCCCCTTATGGACCTTATGGACGAGCTTCAGGCGACCATGGGCGACATGCAGGAGATTTTGGGTTTGTCGGAGCTGTCCGCCCCAACTCAAATCCACATATACACTTCCAACTACGAGCTGGAAAAGGCGATTCGTCAGCGGTCGCGTTTGGCGCCGTATCGTCGGGCGTATTTCTTTGAAGACGATAAGAAGAAGGAGATGGTCATTCTGGTTAAGCATACAGACTACATCGCCTATGATTTGCGGCATGAATGTACGCACGCATTTCTGCACAGCCATTGTTCAGACGCGCCGCTTTGGCTCGACGAGGGCTTGGCGGAATACTTTGAGCCGTCCAGAACGGAGCAGGGCTATCAGCCGAGGCACATAAACCGTTTGATGAGAATGGTTAACACGTCCAAATGGAGACCGAATCTGGCGCGTCTGGACAAGCTGGACAAATCCGTCGTCTTCGACCTGACGGTGGAACAGTACGCCGAGTCCTGGCTTTGGGCGCATTTTCTGATTAACTATTCCGACCAGTCCCGGCTTCTGCTCAAAAGCTGGCTGAAGGATCACGAGAATCTCGAAACGCCCCCGCCACTGTCGGAACAACTTCGAAAACTCTATCCCGACTGCGAGAACCGGGTTTACGAGTACCTGCTCGAATTGAACCGAAAACTGGCAGAACTGGGAGAAATCGACACTCTGCCCCCCGAGGGGGAGTTGAGTATTAGTGAGGAGTGAGGAATTACGCTCCGCGGTCTTCGTTGGTTGTGAGCGGGACAGTCTGTACACGAATTTTACGGATTAGACGGATTTGCGCCCCGATTGGTTAATGAAAGGCGGTAATTCCGTCCGCTGACGCTTTCTCCATCACCGCCTTCAAAACATCGCTGTTGTCTACAATTTCCTATCTTCTCTATTTTAACTTTTCTCCACGTTCATTCATAAAAAAATAGATTTTTTTCAATTTTTTGTTCTGTTGATTGACAATTTTCAAAATACAGATTATACTATAAATATACGGAGGCGTATTGTTTAGACGCCGACAGGAGAGATATATACTCTCCCGATTAATAAAACTTCATTTCCGTTATCCTGCAACCATAAGGATAGATAATGTATACTCAGCATTCCAAACAGATTTTTTCAACTTCCGCTCCCGTTTCAATTTTTAAACGATTTACGATCGTTTTTGTTGTTGCAGCGGCGTTTATTTTTACCGCGTCAAACGCTTTTGCGGAAGCTCTTTCGTATAACAACTTGACGTCGTATTATAATCCGGTTTGGTATATGGGGCTAAACGACGCTCAAGGGTCAATGTCCGTTGTCAATACTGGATCCAATACCAGTCAGGGCGCTGCAACAGACGTTACGTTTGGAACGCAGGGCATTATTGGAACGGCGGCGACGTTTAACGGCGGTTCCAGCAAAATTACCATTGCAGACAACAACGTCTGGAATTCAGAACAGGCGACTGTCGAAGGCTGGGTCAAAGCGTCTGATATTAACAATAGCTTGGTCAACATTTTCGGCTATCGTAACAACGCCGGTTCAGGCTATTGCCGTACGCTCAATACAAACTCAAACGGAAACATCGTTTTTTATGAATACGCCTCGACAGGTTTGACAGCAACGTCAACCGCTACGCTGGCGGCTGACGAATGGGTTTATGTCGCCGCTACCGTTGCAAGGACAGGGACAAACGGGACAAAGCGTACGTATACCAGCAATTTGTATATCAACGGGGCGCTCGCTGCAACGGCAACGGCAAAAGACGTCAATAACGCTGTTTTATGGAACGATGGCAATCTTTGGGTGATTGGAAACAGCGATCTGAAATCTCCCAGCGGAACGCTGAAAACTTTTGCCGGTTCCATGGACGAGTTGGCAACGTACAATACAGCGTTGTCGCAGTCGGTCGCGTTATCGAAATATATGGTTGCGACAAACCAGGTTTCTGAAAAGTCCCTCATGGCAAACGCGACGCTTACTGCCAGTTCAACTTATGACAATACAACCAGATTTGTCGTTGACAGAATCAAAGACGGCATCCTTTACGATATTTCCGGAAAAGGCGATGGCGCTCAGGATTTCGGCAGAGGCTACTGGATTGCTCAAAACGGAGTTAACAACGCCTCTATTACAGTTGACCTGGGATCTGTGTACAATATTGATAAAATTGATTTGCAAAACTGCCGCAACGCTGGATACGGGGATTCCGGAACCAAGGATTTTACGTTGTACTATTCGACAGACGGCAATAACTGGACGCGTCTTTTAAGCAATACGCTTACAGCGTCTACGGCAAAAGATTCGACCGAGATTATGCCGATTGAATCCTTTACCTTTACTCCGGTTGACGCCCGTTACGTTAAATTTGAAGCGAATTCTTACGTTTTTAGCCGCGCCGGGCTTTCGGAAATGTGGGTTTTCGAGCATACCAACTATTGGGGCGTCGGTACGGATTTGTCAAAAGACTGGACGATTGACGGAACGGATAAAACCGGAGCGAAATTCACAGACGTGAACGGCAACACAGGAGCTTATCTTGCTAGTCATGCCGGCTCTATAGCGCTCAACTCTAATGCGGAATTTGAAGTAACAGGTCCCCGAATTTTCACTCAGTCCGGGTCGGTTTACGGATCCGGCGGATTGAACAAAACCGGCAGCGGTACGCTGATTCTATCTGATACGCAATATAACGGAGACACGACCGTTTCAGGCGGAACGCTTTTAGTAACGTCGAACTACCTTCCTTCTGAAAATGTAAACGTTTTGTCCGGAGGAACGTTCCAGTCTAAAGACGTTCTTGATAATGCGAGCGTTAACGTCAACGGCGGCTCCTTAATTTTGGGAACAGACAGCGCTTCGATTGGCGTTTATGTTACAGACTTTACGCTCTCCAACGGCGGCATTGTCAATTTCGACATGAATACCTATGACGATCATTTATATGGATTCGATTTTCTGGAAATCAATAATTCCGGTTCATTGAATTCCGGCTTTTTTAATCTGACGTTTAATTCCAACGAGGATTTATGGCAGGAAGAAGCTCAGACAAATGGCGGTTATGAACTTCTTACGTATAGAGGCTCAGAAGGATTTGCTTTTTCCGACATGGGCGTTCTGGTCAATAACGACGCTACTACAGACTGGTTATTGCAAAGAGTCGATAACGATGATTCCAGTGTAAGTATTTGGCTTGTCAGAAACGACGCTCAAGATGAATATTATTGGAATGCTGACAGCGCAGAGGATATCGCTCGGGAATCGTGGACAATAGATCACAATCCGAAATTAGGCGTCAGATTTACCGAGGGTTCCGATACGGCTTCGTACGGCGGTTCAATTTCCATGACGGAAAACGGCTCGTACAAAGTTGGCGCTGAAAAGAACCTGACTCTTTCGGGCGTCATTTCCGGCGCAGGAACAATGGAAAAGACCGGCACGGGAACGCTGACGCTTTCTAACGCCAATACGTATTCCGGCGGAACGACGATTGCCGAGGGAACGCTCAAACTGTCCGGAAACGGTACGCTGGGGTCCGGCGCGGTCGAGATTCAATCTGGCTCTACGCTGGAATTGGCTGACTCTAAAGTTGGATTGGTCAACGTTCCGTCGTTGACGGGGTCTGGAGCGATTTCTGTAACGTCTACCAGTTTCCTGGCGTTAGCGTCTACCGATCCTCAGGCGTATTATGGAACAATTAGCGTCGATGCAAACAAAAACCTTCATATTGGTTTTAACAACGGAGCAGACCGCGCCGCCGACGTCAGTTTGCCCAACGCAACGGTTTCTCTCGCGTCCGGTTCCAACCTGGGGCTGGTTCATGAAAGCAACAGCGCTAAAGTAAGCGCTTTTACGATTGGAACTCTTAACGGCGTTGCTGGTTCAGTTGTTCGCACAAGCGGGTCTAATGGCGGCGCTGACAATTACTCAACTTTGACCGTTGGACAAGGCAGTTTTGCCGGCGTCATTGGCGGCAACGGCGGGAATCAGGCTAAGCTGAATTTGATTAAAAATACCGACGGAACGCTGACGCTTTCCGGCGCCAATACGTTTACCGGCGATGTGGATATTACAGGCGGAACGCTTATTATGAGCTATAACGCCAAGACCGGAGGCACAACCGATACCGCAACGGCGCTTGGCAATCCCTCAATTGCGTCTCGTCGCATTACGGTTCATTCCGGGGCGACGCTGCTGACAAACAACGGCGGCGGAGGCATCGACGTTTTCGGCGGCGCGGAAGCGCATCCGGCTTTTAGAATTGTTGCCGATGGCGGCATGATCGCTACTGCGACCGACAATTTAACTTCTTACGGAGATCTTGAATTTAAAAACGGCGGCGTTTTTGAAGAACGCGGCGGGCACAGCACCTGGTTTACAATTTTCAACGGCGACGTTTACGTTACAAGCGGCGATGCGACTATCCGGTCGACAAGCGGTGGACGCGGCATTTCTCTGCGCGGCTATCGAAATGGAACAAACCCGGGCGTAACGTTTGACGTTGCGAAGAATTCAACTTTGACTCTTTCCGCCCTTTTGAAAGACAGTCCCAACAGCAAGACGGTCGGCTCGTTTACAAAGACGGGCGAAGGAACGATGATTCTCAACAACGGCGGCAGTACATACACCGGAAACATTACCATTAACGAAGGGAATGTCAACGTTACCGCCGGTTGGAATGGTTCCAACGCGTCTCCTTTGGGCGGCGTAACCAGCGGAAAAACTGTTACTGTCAATAACGGCGGGGAATTGATTTTCACCGCTCAGGACGCCTTTATTAACGCTCACAGCGAAAGCAATTTCAAATTCGTTGTTGACGGGGGAAAGATTTCCAACGAAGGCGGAGTATATAACTATCTTACCAATACAACGTTCAGAAACGGCGGTCAGCTTTACGCTTCAGACGGAAACGCAACATGGAAAGCGTATAAACTGCATAACGTAAAAGTGGAACGCAACCTTGACGATTCTGTCGGGGCGCCAGTTACTTTTTCCGCAGATATGAGCAAGCCAAACGCCACGATCGTTTTTGGCGCGAAAAGCGATACGATTAAAGCGGGAACGTCGAAATCGACAATTACTGTTGAAGAAATTACAAGCGAAGACAAACTGATTAACGATCACGTTTCCGACCTTGTTATTTCTGCCGTTATTGCCGACCCAACGTACCAAACTTCCGGCGCTCTTAAAAACGCAACAGAAATTATTAAAGCCGGCGCTGGCACGATGGAACTGACTGCGGTCAATACGTATACCGGTCCAACGACCGTTTCCGGCGGTACGCTGCTTTTGTCAAGCTCTGGGCGTTTGGCGTCTCCTAACGTAACCGTGGGAGAAAGCGCTGCCTTCCAGACCGGAGCCAATATTGGTTCAACAAACGTTACGCTTAACGGCGGCTCGTTTATCATTGGCGAAAGCGCCGCTTCGGCAAGTATCACAGCCGCGTCTTTGACCATGACCGATGGCGCGATTTACTTCGATTTCAACGGCTATACAGCCTCAGCAAACGATTACGACCAATTGCTCGCAACTTCTGCAACGCTGACGTCTGGAATTGTCAACCTCACGTTTAACAGCGGCGACGAAACCTCGTGGTGGAATAACGCAACCGACAGCGGATACGTTTTGATTAACGCCAATTCGATGGGCGTTGATTTGGACAGCGTTCAGCTTTACGTCGGAAACGCTGCAACGGACAGCTGGTATTTGACAATGACAGACAACAACCTCGTTCTGATGAAACTCGACGGACCGGAGCCGCCGGACCCGCCGGTAACAGAGCCGTACTATTACGCCAACACCGCAGATATTTCTGCCGCCAAGTGGACGATTGACGGCGTCAACAAGAAAGGCGCCAAGTTCCTCGAAGGCGACAGCGCAGCGACGTATTCCAACCCGGTTGAATTGAACGCGAACGGTTCGTTTGAAATCGCCGCTGATCACAACCTGACGGTAACAGGCGCGATTTCCGGCGCTGGCGGGCTGAACAAGTCCGGAGAAGGAACGCTGACTCTGTCAAACAACGGTTCTTCCTTCACCGGAAATTTGGTTATTGACGATGGCGTTGTAATAGCGACAGCTGGCTGGAACGGCGGCAATAAGACCTCGGTTCTGGGTAAATTGCAGTCTGGAAGAAGCGTTGTCGTAAACGAAGGCGGCGAGCTTCGCTTTGCCAGTCACGACGTCCTGACCAACGGCGAGAATTCCTCATTGGTTCCGATTACCGTCAACGGCGGACGCATTTCCAACGCCGGCGCGTTCTTCAATAACCTGTCGAACGTAACATTGAAAAATGGCGCGTCAATTTATGCGGAAGACGGACATGCAACTTATAAGGCGTTCAAACTGTCGGATAACGTTTACGTTACTCGAAACGACGACGATTCTGCCGCCAACCCGGTTCTGATTTCCGGCAATCCGAACAACCCCAACGCCGCTATCGCGTTTAACGTAAATACAACCCGTCTGAACGTGGCGGATGTTACCCGCAACGCCGGCGCGGCGACTGACGATCTGCCTGACCTGATTATTTCCACTCCAATTACAGACGCTTACAATATGGACAGATATGAAGCCGCTTCTGTAGAAAAACTGGGAGAAGGAACGGCAACGTTCTCCGGCGCCAATACGTACACTGGGCTGACTTACGTTTCTGCTGGAACGCTGAACATTACCGGCTCGAGTTTCAAATCCAGACTGATCGTCAGGAACGGCGGAACGGCTGTCATCGACGCAGGCGACGGAACGGTCAATATGAATGCTGATGGATACGGAAGTTCTTTAATGATCGGAAACGGTTCTAACGGAACTCTTATCATTGATTCCGGAAACGTAATTGTCCGCAACAGCGGCAACACAACCGGCAGCGTTCAGCTGGGAACCAACGGAAATGGAAAAGGCGTTTTAACCATCAACGGCGGATCAATGCAGGTTGACGGTCGAATTCTTATAGGCGCCAATGCTAACGCCATTGAGGGAACTCTCAATATCAACGGAGGCTCGCTTACCCTTGGCGTTCCGGGTAAATATACAACCAGCGGCGACCCAGCTTGCGGCGTTTTGTGGTTCGGCGCTAATAAAAGCACGGTTAACCTCAACGGTGGAACTATTGCCTTGTACGGAATCAAACAAAACAATCCCAATGCAGCCAGCTCGTTCAACTTCAACGGCGGAACGCTGCAGGCGGTTGCCGATAACACTACAGATTTCTTCCCAGCCGCTGGCAATATGAAGTATTACGTCAAACAGGGCGGGGCTATTTTCGACACCAACGGATACAACGTTACCGTTTCAGCCAGGATTGAACAGGGAACGGACGAAGCCGATGCCGCTGGCGGATTCACGAAGAAAGGCGAAGGAAAACTGACGATGACTCAGGCGCCCGCCTATACCGGTTCAACAACCGTTGAACAAGGTACGTTGGCGTTGTCGGCTGGCGGAACGCTGCATAATCTGTCTGGCGGAAAATTGAACGACGACGATACCGTTGCCGTTGCAGCAACCCTTGACGCGTCCGGTCAGGCGTTGACGCTCAACAATTCTGAAACGTCCAGGTTTGTCGGCTCCATCACTGCTAATACGATTGAAAAGACCGGCGAGGGAACGTTGAAGATTCGCGCTGAATCGCCCAACTCTGTTACAGCTGACAGATTTACTGTCTCTGCTGGCGAACTGGACTTTAGAGGAACATACAACGGCGATTTGTTCGTCGCTAACGGCTCGACCCTGTCGCCGGGCAATTCCATTGGCGACATGACCGTCTACGGCAACGTTACCATGGACGTCGGAGCGACCGGCTTGTTCGAGTTCAGCGCCTTCAACGAGAATCAATACGATACGCTTACCATTGCAAACGCTGACGATTCATTCTCAGTAGATACGAATTCAATTATCAAGTTGTACTTTGAAAACAACGACGCTTCCCTTTGGGCGGCGGAAGGCGCTGAATACAAGCTGGTTTCCGACGACGGCTTTGCTTCTGGAACCATCGACTTGAGCGACCTGCTGAGCAACTTCAACGATCTGTTTGGCTTGGAAGGCAGAACGGACGGTCTGTA
>JAZQDP010000513.1:0-5668 GCA_045546875.1 Thermoguttaceae bacterium
GTCTATTCCCAAATCCTTATTCCGGTCTGCGGCGACGTCGGCGCGGAGCTTTTTCGACGTCTTCCCGTTCGAATCGGTCTTCGATATCTTCGATTTCTCTCTGACGTTCTGCGGCGGAACGCGAACGGCGTTCCTGGCGACTGGGGCGTTCTGACGCTTTGCGGCGATCCATGTTCATTTCTACCAGCGTATCCATAACTTCTCGCCAGGAGGGGATGTTAATAGTTTTACGCGGCGCTTCTCCTTCGCGAACTTCCGGAGTAGGTTTGGATTCTCGCGTTTGAGCGGGTTCTTCTGCAACGCGACGTTCCCGAGCAGGTTTTTGTTTGGGCTGACGGCGCGGGCGTTCTTCGTACTCGTCATCGACTTCTTCAAATGCATGATCATCGAATTCGTCGTTAACTTCCTCAAAGCGTTCTTCTTTTTTCGCACGCTTTTCGAATTTCTTTTCTTTCTTTTCAGATTTCTTTTCTCGCTTTTCCACTTTTTCCGGTTTTTCCTGCTTGGCTTTAGGCGCTTTTGCCGGCTCTTCTTCGTCGTCGAACATGGAGAACGCGTCGGCGGGAATGTCGAAATCGTCGTCAACTTCAGGTTCTACAACCGGTTTTTCTGCCTTGACCGGCTTTTCCTTTTTCGCCGTTTTCTTTGCTTTCGGCTTGGGCTGTTCGTCTTCGTCGTCGAACATGGAAAACGCATCGGCGGGGATGTCAAAATCGTCGTCGAGGATTTTCGATTCCAACGCAACCGGCTTTTCTTCTACCGGCGCAGACTTCGCAGCTTTTTTCGCGTTCTTTTTCTCTTTCTTTGAGGCTTTCTGATTGACGCGGTCGATTTCGCTGTCAGGAATTAAATCGTCCAGCAAAGACGTTGACGATGGCGTCGAATCGTCGGTTGCTTCCGATTCCGGCTGATCAAGGGAAACCGGCGCGACTTCAATCTGATGAACCGGGAAATAAACCGGGGTTTGCGTAGCGGCGGTATGAATTACAGAGTCGTCCATAGAACTTGTCGCAATGGATTCCAAAATCTGATCTTCCGGAATGACCGCGCTAACTTCCACTGCCGATTCTGTTTCCTCTGTCGGAGCAGACTTGCCCTTTTTGGCTTTACGAGGTGTACGAACCGATTCCGGCTGCTCTGACTTGGGTTCAGACGGCGTTTCACTTTGAGCAACAGGAGCTGCGTCCTCTTTAACGCTTTGCTTTTTACTCTTTTTCTTTTTGACAGTTTTCGGCTCTTCGTCGCTAAACAACTCAAAAGCGTTTGTGGGAATCTCAAAATCGTCATCAAGATTCTTCTCGACGGGATCGTTTCCTTTAATCTCAACCGCATTCCATTTGAATTCAGACTCTTTGGCGGGCGGGTCTTCCGTTTCGCCTAGCAGAAGTTCATCATTTGAATCCTCCAGAACGTTTTCGGTTTTACGAACGCTGTTGTCGTCTTCCTCATCGCTAAAGAGCGAAAAGGCGTCTCGAGGAATATCGAATTCGTCTTGTGCTGGAGTTGTTAAATTTTCAGCAGAAGGATTTGCGTTATCTTCTTCTACGGGAACTGTTTGATTGCTTTCTTCCTGATTTTGGACGGGATTCATCGCTTGCTGAAGCGAAGCCCAATGTCCGGATTTTCGTGGGGACATAAATATATATTGGTTCTTAAATGGTTTTTGAGCCGCTAACGCAAATGGCGTTTTTCGCGCGACTGCACTGAATTATATATTGCAACAGAAATATTTTTGAGTCTCCTATGTGGCTAATGACTGTAGGGACTTATAATATTATAATGATTGTGCATAGCACGTAGTGCATAGTTTTTTGAGGCGCTTTGCGTCCTTTGCACTAAGTACTATGCACTAAATACTAACTACTAAAAATATTTCTGAACTCCGTCTTGTCAAAATAGTTTTCCATATTATAATCAATTTTTTAGTTTTTGACTAGGGAGATTACCCCCATGAAACCCCAAAAGGCGCCACAAAAATCAAAAAAACACGATTTATTCGGTTTAACCGCTCTGATAACCGGTTCCAATTCCGGTATTGGCTTGGCAATCGCTCAAGAATTTTTGTCAAACGGATGTAGCGTAATCGCTAATGGACGCTCGCCTGTAGATTGCAAAACCATTTTTCCTGAAGCGGATTTATTAAAATGTATGTACATACAAGCTGATGTCAGCAATGAAGATGCACGTAATCATTTATTGCAACAAGCATGGAATTGGCATGGCAAAGTCGATATTTTAGTCAACTGCGCTGGCGTTGACATTCTCACCGGCGAAATTAAACAGCGTTCATTTGAAGAAAAGCTGCGTCTGCTTTGGTCGGTTGACGTCTTGGGAACTGTCGGTTTGTGCCGAGAACTTGGCAAGAAGATGAAAGAGCAGGGGAGTGGTAGTATAATCAACATTGGCTGGGACGGCGCTCGACGGGGGTTGGCAGGAGACAGTTCAGAGTTATTTGCTATAACCAAAGGCGCGGTAGAATCCTTTTCCCTTTCTTTAGCTCAGACGCTTGCGCCGGAAGTACGGGTCAATGTTATCTCCCCCGGCTGGATTCAAACTAAGTGGGGAGCTGGCGCCTCAACTGCATGGCAAGAAAAAATCCAGCGACAAACGCTTGCTTCTCGATGGGGAAAACCCGAAGAAATAGCGTCTGTCGCTGCATTTTTAGCATCGCCCGCCGCCAGTTACGTCAACGGGCAAATCATTAACGTCAATGGCGGATTTGCTGTTAAATGATCATTCTTCGGACGAAGAAACTTCGCGACCATTTCGAGTAACCATCTGGCGATACACGTATTCGTCAATTGTGTCGTTGACATAATCAACAGAACCATCCGCGCGAGCTATGTTGCAACCGCCAGTATGGTATGAACCAAAGGGCAGGTTATTGAATAACGTTCCCGTTTCTGGAACTTCGTTCAGACCGAGGTCTCGGACAACCTTGCACTGGAACATGCGCCCTTGCATATCTGCCCCGACAAACCACGCTCGCATATAAAATGGGAATGATTGCGCGTCGTCTTTAAGCGATCCTCTAACATCGTTAACTTTGGGAGTTGGAGCTTCGCCTAACATATAGGTATTGCTGGTGCCGTCGCTGATTTGGCTCAATTTAATCTGTTTACCCCAAGTAAAAACGCCGTTGTCTGGAATGCTGCCATAGGTAGTATTTTGATACTGGCAAACATTTTCCTGAGTTTGAGTATAAACATTAGGGTCAGAAGACGGTTTACCGTTTACAATCTGTGAAGTCCAGTACACGCCTGCAAAACCTTGATAGCTTGACAGCGGTCCATACTTGCCTTCTTCTGTAGTATCGTTATTGACAAACTCGTCATTGAACGATGGGCAGTTAAAGACTGGAACTTTGGAACGGCTAAGAGCGTAAACGCCTCGAACCTTCTTATCCGTTGAATTAGAAGCAGACGTGCTATTTTTCTGAGCAAATCCTTGTTTGAGATAATAGTATGCGCTATAGTTGAGGTCAACAGAATCATAAATGGAAGACATTTCCATAAACGGTGTCAGCCAAAACAGTTGGCTAAATCCTTCCATTCCAGGCTTCTGCGGTTTTGAACCAGCGTATCCGTTTGCATTGTTATCTGACGTAGCCGTACCGCGATAGAATTTATAGTCTGCGCCAGCAGGGATTTTTTCTTTGTTGCTTGAAGCGTAATTATGCACTGCCGTTCCCAACTGTTTTAATTTATTTGTGCATTGCATACGACGTCCCGCTTCTCGAGCAGCCTGAACAGCAGGAAGAAGAAGTCCAACCAAAACGCCAATAATGGCAATAACGACCAAAAGTTCTACCAACGTAAAACCGCGTCGAGAACTGCTAAAACTAAGGTTGTGCATGATAAGTCATCCTTTAACTATAAATACGAAACGGCATTTATAATACTATCATTCGAAAATCTAACTATCGAACAATAAAGCCATTTTAAGTGTTTGCCCTGACTAATTGTTTATTATAACATAATTTTGATTCCGGTTAAGCCCTATTTTATCCCGAATTGCATGAAATTTTATTATTTTCTCCAAAAAAAGAAAAGAAATTCTCAACCAATGTTAATATAGACAATTTACAAGATTGCAAAACACAAACTTCAATACCACTAACGTCAACCAAATCCCAAAAACAATAATACAAATAAAAATAGTCCTGAGACTAACTTCGGTAAGTAATTGAGGCAAGCCCGTATGTTAAGGGAGGCGGCCTGGAGCTCCAACGTCAAATTGTCAGGCTTCCTTTCTGATAGCAGGGGTGTAACCGACCGGCTTTTGTTGGGTCTTTAAGGGACAGGCGCCAATACGAGCTGATTAACGGCTCGCCGATTATCAAACCAAAGTCATTCCCAAGGACTAATTTGTATTCTAATCGAAATCCCCGTTGTTTACAAGACGTATCCCGGGGAATTTGGCGAAAAAAGTCAAAAATTCTTTTAAATCAGGTTTTCCTGAGTTCTGATAATGAGGATTGCAAGGGTTGTATTGACAATTTTTCGGAGCGCAGCGCCTTGGCGCCGCTTTCGTGCTGACGGCTCGCCGTCAAGACCGTTTGATTACTATATCAAGCTGCGCTTGAGGGTTTGAGCAATTCCAATTTGGAAAAAAGCGAAAGTTTCGCTTACACTTCACTCTCGCGCTCCGCGAAAATCTACTTCAACCTCAAATTTGTAAACGAGTTTGCCTTGACTTTGTAGTTAAACGACGTTCCTGTAACGTTGAATGTTGACGTCTTGGGAACGACTTTCTCCGGCTCGTCAAGGGAGTTGCGATCCGTGTTCTTTTCGGACGTCAAAACGGTTTGTTCAACCGCGTATTCCGTTTTTCCTGTTACGTTTTTGAATTCTATTTGAACGTCAACCGGTTCGGTCTTCATGTTGACGATTCTAACGAGAATTTCGCCGGTTTGAGTATCGCGATGGGCGACTGCGAAAACGTCTTTTGTGGGTGCGTTCCAGTTGGACTTGACGAACTGTTTGCCGTTTTCAAAAGCGGTAACGGAGTTCTTGCTAACGCGAACCTCGTAGTCGTACCAGACGCCGGTTTGATACGGCTGATACGGTTGCGTCTTGGCGTCAAGGAAAATTCGGTTTCCGTCAATTCGCTGGATAACGGCGTCTTTTGTGTTCGCAAACCCGGCTCGATTTATCCAGGTGAAGTTTTTGTCGTCGAAGTAATTGAACCCGATTAGCAGCCCTTCCGTCCCGTCGATTCGTTTCGCCTTGAACTTGAACGTATAGTCGCCGGAGAGTTTCAAGCCCGGAACGACGACGCTGTTGGGCGTTGCGATTTCTTTGGTCAGCGGGGCGAAAAGAGTCTTTTCTTCGTCCGGGGAGAGTTTGAACTCTTTACCGCTGGCGTCTGTTACATGCAGGTCTTTGACTTCCGCCCGAGTGTTCCATGTCGCTAAAAGAATCGTTCTGCTTTTGACTTCCGAATCCGTAACAGAAACGCTTGTCGGCAAAACGCGGTCGCCCTTTTGCAGAGCAAACATCTTCTGAACGTAGTAAATCGGCTGGCAGAACGTTCGGCGGTTGTCAAAGCCGATCATCTGGACTGACCAGGACGGGTCGCAGACGTTATGGAACCGCGGCGCGTACGACGCCATTGTAACGTGGTCGGCGTTGCGTTCCATGCCGATCATCATGGCGGCTTCGCCCAG
>JAZQDP010000514.1:0-17314 GCA_045546875.1 Thermoguttaceae bacterium
GCCGAAAAAGTATTTTAGAACGCAGTTTCTTGATAACTAAACTGAAACGACTTGAGTTTTTCCGATGTTAAGCCTCTAGCTGCCAGCTTCTAGCTATTAGCTTGATAAACCTGATTCGTGCGTTATCGCAAGAAATAGGGATAACCGAGCTAGCTGCTAGTAGCTAGAAGCTAATAGCTCATTTTTCGGGAAATCTCAAGTAGAACAAGTATAAATATATAATCGGTTTGACGTTTGCCTCAAAACGCCCTCCCCCCGTATAAATCAGTTTGCCATGTCAACAGCAATAGAAGTTAATCACGTTTGGAAGAAATTCAATCGCGGCGAGTTCAACGACTCCCTTCGCGACGCTGTGCCAGCTATGCTCAAAAGCATGGTTGGGCTAGGTCCCAGCCGAGCGGAACTGCAAAAAAACGAATTTTGGGCGCTTAAAGACGTTAATTTCAAAGTCGAGGAAGGGGAATCGGTTGCTCTTATTGGACATAACGGCGCGGGGAAAAGCACACTGCTGAAGATATTTTCCAAAATTCTCAAGCCGAATAGAGGGAACATCAAAGTCAACGGACGCATGCGCGCGTTGATTGAAATCGGTTCCGGCTTCCACGGCGACCTGACCGGAAGGGAAAATATATTCCTCAACGGGTCGATTCTGGGCATGTCCCGCAAAGAGATCCAGTCGAAATTCGACGCCATTGTCGATTTTGCCGGAATCGAGGAATTTTTAGACATGCCGGTCAAACGCTATTCCAGCGGCATGTACGCCCGCCTCGGCTTTGCCGTCGCCGCTCACTTGGAGCCGGAAATTCTCATTGTTGACGAAGTTCTCGCCGTAGGCGATATGGCGTTTCAAAGAAAATGCCTTCGAAAAATGAACGAAGTCTCGCACGAAGGTCGGACAGTTGTTTTTGTTAGCCATAACATGACAGCGGTAAAAAATCTTTGCCATCGCGCCATACTGTTTGATCATGGCGCTGTGTTGGAAGATGCAGAAGCTGATAAGGTTGTAGACGACTTTTTTATATTATTGAAAAAGAACAATTTGGAATTAGAAAGCTCACTGCGTCATCAAGATAATCAAAGAGCAATTATCACACAAGTTCTTTGTGGAGCTAATGAAAGAGTATTAAGTCACGAATCTACTTGTCATTGCAATTCAGAAATTATCTTCAGAGTTTGCTATCAGGTTAACCGTCCAATTGAAAATGCGATTATAACAGTAGTAGTTATAGATTATCAGGAAACTCATTTGGTTGGTTTTTCAACACGAGTAACCGAAAAGAAACTTGGTCCAATTGGTTGTGGAGAATACTATATTGATTTTAAAGTTCCCAATTTCCCGTTGCCTCAAAATCCATACACTGTCGCCGCCAGTATTTTTGACGGAACGGAAAGATTGGATTATATTAACGATGCCGCAAAACTTAATATTGAGTATTTGAAAATACCGGGCTGGGACTTTGCCAGCGGTTACTATCAAAAGTGTTTTGCACCATTTACGTGGGAAAATCATTAACCCAATACTAACAATTAAATGACTGTCATTTCAACACTAAAAAAATATGTCGGTTACATTCCTTTTGTTAAAAAGGCATATTGGTCTTTGTTGCCTTATATTTCAAAAGTTAGATTTGCGGCTTATTATCCGGTTGAACGTTTGACTAGCAAAAGCAGTTTCCATTGGGGGTCATATTATGATGTACAATCTTTTGATCCATCAAACCGATATGTTGTTGCAAACGAAGTTAAGTTTGAAGATCGTTCTCCAACGCCAGAGGATTGTATTAATATTGCATTAATAGATACATGGAATAATAATAAATGGATTCCATTAGGAACATCAAATGCTTGGAATTGGCAACAAGGATGTATGTTGCAGTGGACGCCAGGTAATAAATCTGAAGTTGTATGGAATGATCGCCAAGACAATCATTTTATTTCGTACGTATACAATTTGGAAACGCAAAATAAAAGGACACTTCCACATCCGGTATATGGAGTTTCAAATAATGGCGAGTTTACAATATTTCCTGATTTTGCCAGGTTGAATGATACAAGACCCGGTTATGGATATGCAGGAATTCCTGATAAGTATTCGGATCAACTTGCTCCTGAATCATCTGGAATCTGGAGAATGAATATGAAAACAGGAGAATGTAGAATGCTTTTTTCTTTGTATGATATCGTGAATCAAACAAAGAATCCGCATTTTTCTGCCAATTCAAAGCATTGGTTTAATTGTACAGTTATTAATCCGGATGCTACACGTTTTGCATTTTTGCATCGCTGGCGCGGCGAAGAAGAAGGCGATTCTTGGAAAACCAATTTCTATACAGCCAATACGTCAGATGGGAAAGATTTGGTTTTGGTCAATGGTTATGATATGTTTTCTCACTTCTATTGGCGTGACAATGATACAATTATTGCATACGCCAGACGCCCTGATACAGGAGATCGAGTGTATTTATTTGACGCCAATACCGGAGATGCACAACCAATTGATGATGATGTTTTCAAGAATTGCGACACTCATATCAGCTTTGTTCCAGGTACAAATGGCGAATGGATATTAAATGATTCATACCCCAAGGGGAACAGAATGCAGGACCTATATCTATATCATCTGCCCACGCGCAAGAAAGTTATGTTGGGGTATTTCTATTCTCCAATTAATTATCAGGGAGAGTGGCGTTGCGATATTCACCCAAGATGCAGTCGCGATGGGAAAAAAGTAGTTTTTGATTCGACCCATGAGGGATATGGGCGTCAAATTTATATGATAGATATTTCCAGTATTATATAAACTAACAATAATGAATGTAAAGAATATTTACAACGCTGAATTTTACAACGAACAGAAGTATCGCTCTTTACGAGCGGCTGGCATTATTTTGCCATATTTGTTTCAATTCTATAAGCCAAATTCCGTAGTTGACATTGGCTGCGGTTCCGGATCGTGGCTTCGCGCGTCCAAAGATTTAGGCGTAGAAACCATCCACGGCGTCGATATTAACGAGGTCGATGAACAGACTTTGTTCGTTCCCAGAGACGTTATTGATATTTTTGATTTTTCCAATTTGACTTTTCAAGACGAATTTGTTTCCAGACAAAAATACGATTTAGCCATATCGCTTGAAGTTGCAGAGCATTTGGAACCGCAAAATGCTGTTTCGTTTGTAAAGTACATAACTTCATTTTCAGACGTTGTTTTGTTTTCGGCTGCTCATCCATTTCAAGGTGGAGTACATCATGTAAATTGTCAACCTGCCAAATATTGGGCTTCATTATTTAATGAAGAGGGTTATATTTGTGTAGATATAATGAGGCGTCAACTGATGTTCGAACCTCAATTGGCAGATTGTTTTTGGTATGGGCAGAATTCTTTTTTATATGTTCATAAATCTAAAAGCGTTTTGTTAAACGCTTTGCAAGATTATATAACAGACGCGCCTGTTTCATATTATCATCAGGAGGTTGTTGATGTAATTGTAAATCAGATGAATGAAATGAGTAATCGATTAACCAAAATGGAAAACAGCCTTTGGTATCGAATTCAACGCAAGTTGAAAAAAATCTTTCGCAGAAAAATCGATTATTAAGACTTATACTCTCTCTGCTTGAATTTTCACGAAATCAAGTAGAGAGAATATAATTAAAGGGAATTTAATATCAAATCAGTTCAAAGTCTATAATATATGCTATAATATATATTATGAATGAAGAACTCCCCATTTCTGTTGTGATGTCCGTTTATAATGGCGAGCGTTATTTAGCGCTGGCGATAAAGTCTATTTTAAAACAGACGTTTAAAGACTTTGAATTTATAATCGTTGACGATGGCTCAACAGACCGGTCATTGGAGATTATTCGCAAATACGAAAAGAAAGATTCCCGCATTCGCGTTCTGGTTCAGGAGAATCAGGGGCTTGCAGCGGCGTTAAACAACGGCATCGCCATAGCAAAGGGAAAATACATCGCCCGTATGGACGACGACGATATTTCGCTGCCAAAACGACTGGAACTGCAATTTGCATTTATGGAATCCCATCCGGATATTTTGGCGTCCAGCGGCTTGGCTATAGTAATCAATAAATGGGGCGACGAATATGCGGAATGGAAAACGGAAGAGGATTCTTCCAAAATTGATTCCAAGCATATTAATGAAGGGTGTACGTCTTTGTGTCATCCAGCGTCAATTATAAGGAAATCTGCTTGGGAAGCTGTTGGGGGGTATTCTCCTGATATAAAATATGCTCAAGATTTGGACTTTTGGCTCAAAATTGGGGAATTGGGATCTCTTGCCAATATTTCTGAACCTTTGATATTTTACCGTTTTCATAACAATTTCGCGTCGGGAACTCATCGTCAAGAACAGTATAAGTGTATGCTATTAGCCATAAAAAGAGCCAGACAGCGCCGCGGCATTACAGACGACAATTTCCCACGGGTTTATTCTGGAGAATTGATTCCCAATGAAAAGACTATTTTATATAGTTCTGCTCAATATCAGTTCAAAAAGAAACGGTATTTCAAAGCGACAAAATATTATATCAGTTGGTTTATAAGAGCGTATCCTTCGTTGTTGAGCGATTGGTTGGTAAAACGTTTAATTCCTCACTCCCCATGGCTTCAGCGTACGCTGGAAATCGTGGATAGTCAACATAAACAAATTCAGGAATTACAAGAACAATTAAAGAAATAAAATGCCTGCAATATCTGTAATCATACCGGTTTATAACGTAGAACCCTATTTGCGAGAGTGTCTGGACAGCGTTGTCAATCAGACGTTTCGCGATCTGGAAATCATCTGCGTCAACGACGGCTCGACAGACGGCAGCCCGGCAATTCTGGAAGAATACGCCGCCAAAGACAATCGCATTCAGATTGTTAACAAAGAAAACGGTGGGCTTAACACGGCTCGAAATGCCGGGTTGGCTCGAGTAACGGGAGAATATTTTGCGATTCTAGATTCCGACGACTGGCTGGATTTAACTGCATACGAAAAAGCATACGATCGCGCCAAAGAATCTGACGCCGATATGACGCAATACTTTTTTACGTTTGTTGATTTTCCTAACAGAAAAGATTTAGCTATCCCAATATGCGATAATGAAATTGAAGAACAATCCGAAAAGATTCAAAGTGTGAGTAATACTTGGTCTGTTTGCTGGTGCTATTTATGGAAGACTGAATTTGTAAAAAAAAATAAACTTCAATTTCATAATGATTTAAAGTCAAATGACGAAATTACATTTACGTATAAGGCTGCTTTATTGGCAAATAAAATATCTGTTATTCCCGAACGATTGCATTATTACAGATTTCGTGCAAGTTCATTAACCGGCAATAAAAAAGAGCCAACGTTATTGCAGCGTCCATGGGCTTTTACGTTGTTGTTTCAGGATATTAAAGATTGTAATGTGACAGAAAAAAGCAGGCTGAAATTATATCAGCATAAATGGGGCAGTCTATATGATACGTATTACATTGTAATTGATAAAAGTTTTCGTCCTGAAATGGGACGCCGCATTAAACAAAGCGTAACGGACGAAGAGCGAAAACTTATAGCTGCCAACGAGAGGTTGTTTGAACCTAGAGCATTTTCTTTTTTTATGAAACATTCCGGCTCTGTTTTATTTCGGTGTAAATATAGTATTAAAAGAGCAAAAGGCAATCTCTTCGATTGGTTAGTTAAACGATTAATTCCCTATTCTCCATGGCTTCAACATACGTTGGAAATTGTAGATAGCCAACGTGAACAGATTCAAACTCTTCAAGAACAATTGAAAAAATAGGATGCCTAAAATATCAGTAATCATAACTGTTTATAACGTAGAGCCTTACTTGAGAGAATGTCTGGACAGCGTAGTCAATCAGACGTTTCGCGATTTGGAAATAATCTGCATTGACGATGGTTCAACCGACGGAAGCTCAATAATTCTGGACGAGTACGCGGCTAAGGACGACAGATTTGTAGTCATCCATCAAGAGAATGTAGGACAGGCGTTTGCTAAAGAGACAGGATTATCCCGCGTTACAGGAGAGTTTTTTACATTTGTCGATTCCGACGACTGGTTGGATTTAACTGCATACGAAAAGGCATACGCTAGAGCAAAGGAATCCGACGCAGATATGACGCAGTTTAGTTTTAAATGGGTTAACTATCCAAATCTTAAAGACATTCCGATACCAAGTATCGAGGAAACAGACAATCAAGCGGAAAGAATTCAATGGGCTTATAACAACACCTCCGTTTGCTGGTGCTATCTGTGGAAAACAGATTTTGCGAAAAGAATTCAGTTACATTTTCACAAAGGATCAAGATGTGACGACATAGCGTTTACTTATAAAGGCGCCGTTTTAGCTAACAAATTCGCGTTCTTGCCCGAACGTTTATATTTCTATCGATTCAGAAATGACTCATTAACCGGTAATACTAATAAAAGCAAATACTATTTACAAGCTCCGCAGGCTTTTGCGCTATTATTCCAAGATATTGCTTCGTGCAGCGTTTCAAAAGAAAGCTGGTTGATATTGTATTTATTTAAATGGCGACTTCTTTATGGAGTTTTTTTCTACGGTATTGATAAAAGTTTTCAACCTGAAATGGGGCGAAATATCAAACAGAATATAACAGATGACGAACGCAAGTTTATGATTGCCAATGAGAAGTCGTTTGACAGTAATATTTTTTCCTTTTTTGTGAAATATTCCGGTTTAACCTTATTTCGATGGAAATATAATTGTAAAGCTGCTAAAGGGAAAGTATTCGATTGGTTTGCCAAACGTTTAATTCCCTATTCGCCATGGCTTCAACGCACACTTGAAACAGTTGACAGTCAACGTGAACAGATTCAGAAACTGCAAGATCAATTAGATAATCAAAATGACAAATAATATAACTCCCAAGGTTGCCGTAATAGTCCCGGCTTATAATTCCGAAAAGTTTATATCGCAGGCGCTGGACAGCGTTCTGAGACAAATGAACCGATAGAGAATCGCTGTTTCGGACTACCCAATAGATTTTTAATGTTTTTGTGTAAATTATTTAAAGGTATTTGTACTCATGGAGATTTCTAAAGACGTTTCTTCCGTCCAAACTGATCCGATTTTTGAACAATTTCAGCGTGAAATATGCGAAATAGTTCAAGATGGTCGGCGCCGCATTGGGAAAAGCGTCAATATGTTTATGATTCAAACATATTGGAATTTGGGAAAACGCATCGTTGAGGAAGAGCAAGGAGGCAAGGCGAGAGCAGAGTATGGCAAGCAAATCCTTCAGCTTGCTTCTGCAACTTTAACTCGACAGTTTGGCAAAGGTTTTAGTCTCAGAAACCTCTCGTATTTTCGGCAATTATACACAGTTTTTCCTGACAAAAAGATTTTGCACACGCGTGTGCAAAATCTGACGTGGTCTCATATTCGCGCTGTTTTAAAAGTGGAGAATCCTGAAGCGCGCGATTGGTATTTGCAGGAAGCAGAAAGAGAGAATTGGAGCGTTCGTTTGCTCAATCGAAATATAGCAACACAATATTATCAGCGATTGTTGCTTTCGCATTCGGAACAGTCTAAAGATGCTGTTCATCAGGAAATGCTGGAAAAAGGCGCTGATCTTGAGCACGATTCTTTGGAAATCCTTAAAAATCCTTTAGTTACAGAATTTTTAGGGATTCAGCAGGATTATTCGTATACTGAAAAGACATTGGAATCGTCGATTATATTGCATTTGCAGTATTTCTTGATGGAACTCGGAAAGGGATTTGCCTTTGTTGCTCGGCAGCAAAGAATCCATACTGATACTGGCGATTATTATATTGATTTGGTTTTTTACAATTATATTTTAAAATGCTTTGTTTTAATTGACTTAAAAACGGAGCAAATATCGCATCAAGACGTTGGTCAAATGGATATGTACGTTCGCATGTTTGATGAGTTTAAACGTTCGGAAGGGGATAATCCTACGATTGGAATTATTCTTTGTTCCGAGACAAGTCAGGATATTGCAAAGTATTCCATATTAAACGACAATAAACGTCTTTTTGCGACGAAATATTTACCATATCTTCCAACGGAAGACGAGTTGCGAAGAGAGATTGAAATGCAAAAGGAGATATTTCGTCTTCAATACAATCAGAAAAGAGATAACGCATCAACTGGAATTGACTGAAATGTTTTACCAGACTTGGCTTTCCAATTGATAACAATATTTTTTGCTGTTTTTGGCATGCTAAATTTCATGTTTTTTGATTATGAATCCTTGTGTATCCGTTATAATTCCAGCCTATAATTCAGAAAAGTTTATATCGCAGGCGCTGGACAGCGTTCTTCGACAGACGTATTCCAATTGGGAGTGTATTATTGTTGACGACGGTTCAACAGACAATACCGCGGCAATTGTTAAACAGTATTGTCAGAAAGATGGACGGTTTCGGTATTTTTATCAGAATAATTCTGGTCCGTGCATTGCTCGAAATACCGCTATGGCACATTCAGATGGAGAATATATTCTTCCAGTTGATTCTGATAACTATATCGCGGATACATACATGGAAAAGGCTGTCAACCGTTTCCAGGAATTTCCAGAAACCGAACTGGTATACGGGTTATCAGAGAAATTTGGAAAAGAAGCAGGGATTAGAGAGCTTCCGGATTATTCATACGATCAGTTGTTATTCGTGTGCAATATGATTGACATGTGTGCAATGTTTAGAAGAAGCTCCTTTAATCGAGTCGGCGTTTTTCATTCCAATGTCAGAGGTCTTGAAGATTGGGATTTATGGATAGGCATGTTTACTCCTGAATCTGTCGTCTACAGGATCCCGGAGGTAATGTTTTATTATCAAGTCAGGGACAACTCTGTAACGGCAGACACGATCAAATCCATTCAGAAATTACACCAAAACGTATACTGGAACAACGCTCAAAAGTACGACAGGTATCTTCCCAACTTTACGTATCATCGATACTACGGACACGACTGCGAGCAGATTTTAAAAGACGTTCCGGAGCTGACGAGGGAAAGGGTTCTTTTCTTTCAGCGTCACGTCTTTTTGTCGGCTGGCGAGTATACATGGAAGCATGCAATCATTAATAAAATTGCCAAGTTGTTAGGCTTGGGGATTGTTTTCTATAAAAAGGAATGGCAATAATGTCAACCATTTCCATCGCGATGTGTACGTATAACGGCGAGCGGTTTTTGCAACAGCAGCTCGACAGTCTGGCTTCGCAAACGCGTTTGCCGGATGAGGTTGTTGTTTGCGACGACTGCTCGACGGACAATACCGTTGCGATCCTGGAACGATGGGCTGAGTCTGTTCCCTTTCCTGTTCGTATAATCCGAAACGAAAGCAACCTGGGTTGTTTTCACAACTTCGAGAACGCTCTAAAGAACGTTGTGGGCGACATCATTTTTTTAGCGGATCAGGACGACGTTTGGCATTCCGATAAAATCGAGGTTATGCTCAACGTCTTTGAAAAGAATCCTAACGTTGGTCTGGTATTCCATAATACAAACGTTATTGACGCTGAGGGAAACGATTTGGGGCTGGATGAAATTGAGCTTCGCGGCGCGTGGCGGCTGACGACGTACATGCGTCAGCTGTCGCCCAATCTGGATAAACACCCTATCACGTCCGGCTGCTGCAGCGCGATACGGAGAACGCTTATTCAAAAGATTCTGCCGCTGGAAGAACGTTTTGGTCATGACGGCTGGATTTATCTGTTCGCTCCAGCTTTTGCTGACATCGTAACGATACCGGACAAGCTGATTTCCTATCGATGTCATGACGCCAACGTTTCCGTTCGCGCCGACTTGAATGAGCAGATTCATCATTTCGACCAGTACGTTCGCGATTACTATAAAAACGAGGTTTACCTTTTCCTGACGAGCGACCAGTTCAAAGAGCCGTTTTTGAAACGCGTCGAACAGGCAGAGGACAGCGTATATAAAGCCCGGCTGCTAAAGTACTATAATCAAACTCAAAAGCGGATTAAACACCGGGAACTGATTCAGCGTAATTTGTTTATTTATTCTCCGCTGTTTGTTTATGAACTGCTGACGTTTAATTATTGGCGCGGTTTTCAGCCGATAAAATGTATAGGCTACGATTTCTGGACGGGCTTAAAAAACGCCTTTAAGCTGGAAAGCTGGAAGGGATTGTTAAGACGTTTGGGAATAGGCGGCAAGCCATAAGAGAAAGGCGTTTTATCCAACTTGTTTAATCATAATTCAATGTTCAACCTGATTTCCTTTTTCCGCATCCTGCTGTTTTGCCTCGTTCATCGAGGGAAAAAGGCGCTGATCTATTCGCACCGGCTCAACTGCGACGGGGGTACGACGGCGTTATTGCAATTGTGCCGCGCGCTACGGGGTCAGGGATTGAGCGTCGTTTCGCTGGTACGGTTTCACGGTAATAACGAAACGGCGTTTAAGAAGCTGGGAATTCCGGTTTTCTGTATTGAGGATTACGGCGCGTTATACCGCGTCTTTCGATACCTGGGCGGCTTTTTCTCCTTGACGGTTTGTAACGCTGTGAGTCATTATCAGTTCATTGAACTGCTGGAAAAGCTCAATCGAAAGTACATCTGGTGGATTCACGAGTCCGTTCTTCTGGACGAGTGGATGACGCCGGACATGCTCAAGGCGGTTCAGACAAGCCGTCACATTTACTGCGTCAGCCCTGCGGCGCAGCGGTATATGAACAAGTACAATCCTCAATCGAAAATACTCTCTTTAGCGATTGACGATTTGTACGACCAATACAAGTCCCATTTTCAGCATAATGAAAAGGCTGTTTTTATTGACGTTGCGATGGTCAAGCGTCTTAAAGGCGCAGACGTCCTTGTCGACGCCTTTGCCGCCCTGACGCCAGAAGAACGTCAGCAGTGCGAGCTGTGGTTTGTCGGGAAAATCGAGCCGGATTCCGAGCCGATTGTATCAGCAGGCAAAGCGATTGAGCAGATTCGCTTTTTCGACGCTCTTCCGCATGACCAGACCATGACCATGATGGCAAAGGCGGACGTCTTGATTCTTCCGTCTCGCGGCGATTCCTTCGGACTGACGGTTCCAGAGGCGTTATCCCTGGATAAAACCGTGGTTGTGTCGCAGCAGTCCGGCGTGTCCGAAATGCTGGAAAATGGGAAAGACGCCTATATTTTCGACGTCAATAATCCGAGCGAGCTAACAGAAATCCTGCGGCGTCTGATTGGAATTCAAAACCGCCCCGGTCGGATGAACAATCGTCAAACGTATGAACGTCTATTTTCTATTCAAACTTTTAACGAAAACGTTGCCCGCATTTTGGAAGAGGAAGGAATATGAGCGCTCAATCCCCGCTGACGATTTCGATTGCGATGTGTACGTACAACGGCGCGCGTTTTTTGCCGGAACAGCTGGACTGTTTGGCAAACCAGTCGCGTCAGCCGGACGAGGTGGTAATTTGTGACGACGGTTCGTCCGATAACACCGTCGAGATCCTCAACGCCTGGGCAAAAAGCGTCCCGTTTTCCGTTAAGATCGTTCAGAACGAAAAGAATCTGGGCTACGCTCAAAACTTTGCCAAGGCGATTTCCCTGTGTTCGTCAGACGTGATTTTTCTTTCCGATCAGGACGATATTTGGACGCCCGACAAGCTGGAAAAGATGACGTCCGTTTTTGACGACCACCCGGAAATCGGCGTCGTCTTTTGCGACGGGTTATGTGTCGATTCCCATGGAAACTCTCTTAACCGTCTTGCCAGCGACATTGCCAGCCCCGGCATGATCTACGGGCGTCCGTATTATCTGTACTGGAAATCGGTTCGCAAGGGAATGCACTTTTTCGGGTGCTGCTGCGCGATTCGGAAAAGTGTTTGGGATAAGATCGCGCCGCTGCCGCAGTCGTTTACTCACGACTTGTGGATTTTCCTTGCGGCGCAGGCGATTTCCGAGATTGTTTATCTTCCCGATACGCTGACGCATTATCGGCTGCACGACAACAATACGTCTGCCGTTTCGCCTGACTCGTCAGACAAAATGACGGGCGAGTATTTTCAGACGTTCTATAAAACGGCAACGGGACTGTTCTTTTACAATCACGCCATGGCGGAGGATTTCCAAAACTGGCTGGAAAATCAGGAACGCAACCCGCAGAGCGCTGCTGCACTGTCGTTTTTGAAATCGGAAGACCGGCATTTCAACAACCGGTCGCGGTGCCAAAGAAACATCTGGCTATTCTTCCCGCTCTGGATTTGGGAGATCGTTTCCGGCGGCTATCCACGGCATTTGCAGCCTCTAAAATCAATTACTTACGACTTCCAAAAAGGTCTGTGTTTTTGGTCAAAAGAGCGTTAATAAAGATTACGCCTCGAGTGGAAATCTAATAAGAAATATTAGCTCATCGCTCTCAACCGTTTATTGTCCTCCGCCGAGGGCTTTGTATAGTTCGATGACGTTCTTAACCAGGTTCGCCTGGCATTGAACCTGCTGGAGGTCGTAGCGGAGTTTGTTGCTTTGAGCGTCGAGAACGCGCTGGAAATCTGCTGTGCCGTCTGAATACCGCTGTTGAGCCAACTGCAAGGCTTCATCGTACGCCACAACTGCTTCGTCTATTTTTGATAGCCGCTCTTTTTCGTTGACGTAACCTGTCAGAGCGTCGTCAACCTCGCGCGCGGCTGTTAAAACCGTATTCTGGTACGCAAAAATGAATTCAGTTCGACGAAATTCCTGAACGCGAATGTTGCTCCGGTATCTGCCAAAAGCGAAAATATTCCATTGGAATGACGGACCGATGCTTGACACAACTCCGCTGGCAAAGTTCGCTGCAAAATCCTGAGCCTCGATTCCAAAACTGCCAGTAAGCGAGAATCGCGGGTACAAATCGCCAATAGCCGCGCCGACACGCGCATTTTGAGCAATAATCGCCTGCTCTGCCGCTCGAACGTCAGGGCGATTTCTCAGCAATTCCGCCGGGATGCCAACCAGAAGTTCCCGGGGTGCGGTTGGAATCGGAGCGGGCGTTGCAAACATCTGGTCAATCGAGCCGGGAGTGCGACCGGTTAAGACGCTAAGATTGTTCAACGCTTTTTGCCGTTGCTGTTCGTAAGTTGCCAAATCCGATTCAACGCCAGCATACGAACCGCGCGCCTGCGCACCGTCGAGTTTGCTGGTCGTACCCAACTGCTGTTTCTTAACCGTTAAATCGTACGTGTGTTTCTGAATGGCAATATTCTCTTTTGCAATCCGAATTTGTTGTTCATATAACCGCGCATTGACATAATTTTGAGCAATCTCAGCTATGATAATAACCTGCGCGTCCCGATACAGCTCGTTTTGCTGTTCCATATCAGCCTCAGACGCCTGAAAAAGTCGTTTCAGCCGACCGAAGAAATCCAGTTCCCAGCTCAAGTCGGTACTCAACCCCCAATGCTGCGTTTCTGTTCCAAGCCCTTTATTATAATTGTACATGCCGGACTCTCGAAACGCTGGGTAGAGTTCAGAACGAACAACGCCGATTTGCGCTTGATATTCATAAATTCTGGTTGCGTATTGCTTCAAAGACAGGTTGTCGCTGACGCCCATGCGAACCAATTCTGACAAAACAGGATCGTTAAATTGATCCCACCACGACGTCAAATTGGGCGTTGCGGAGTCTATAACTCCTTTTTCCTGATTGACTTGCGAATATTTTTGATCTACATAGACGCCTGGACGCTGGTAGTCTGGTCCAACCATGCACCCGGCATTCGATAAAAACAATGTCGTCAGAAAAGCTAAAGCAACTCCCTTTGCTCCGTTCATTTTTATATATTTTATATTGGCAGAAAATGCAAATTTCCTTCCGTTCAGAAAATTTGATTTTTTCAGTTTTTCCAGTTATACATCGGAACAAATGCCATTTAGACTTTAACAAACAATATAGAGCCATCCCTTTTTGAACCAACGCCGTCAAATCCAAAATAACTTTAAAAATTTAACAATTCTAAAAAATAATAGTTATCGTTTTGAACATTTTATTATTTTTTACGTATAATATGATTGATTGGACGATCTGTTGCGTAGTTTTCAATCGATCTTTTCAATCTTAAACCGAAAGAAATTGTTTTCAGTTATTGTTTGGCTTTTTCCCCACAGTAATTCATCATGAAGAAGTTTTTTGTTGCAATGCTTATCGTTTGCCTGAGCGTTGCTCTTTGCAGCTCAGCAATGGCGCAAGGTCGCGGTGGACCTGGAGGCCCTCGCGGCGGCGGTCCCGCTATGCATGGCGGCGGTCCAGGACATCACGGCGGCGGTCCCGCGTTCCATGGCGGTCCGGTTTATCGCGGCGGCGGTCCCGCGTACCATGGTCGTCCCGCGCCTCCTCCCCCGCTTTAACGTCGGCCAGCTCCCCCGCCCCCGCCGCCCCGGTACTACTATCCGAGGTATTACTATCCCAATTATTATTACTATCCCGGATACTACGCCCCCGGCTATTACTACCCCGGCGCAGGCTTTTACTACAGCAATCCCAATTTCGGAATTTCCATTTCCCTGTAAAATGAAGCTCTGTTAAACACCTCAGACTACCGTTTCACTGATTCACAAGAATCGACAATCAATCGCAGCGACGCAATTAACCGCGTCGCTGTTTTTTTCTGTTAAATACGATACAAATCAAGCTTATCCAGTAATAGAACGCCGATTGTTGTGAGAAAGCTTTTAGCTTCTAGTTTCTAGCTTGATTATCTTGTTTCCAGACGCATCCGCAAGAACCTCGAATCCACAAGCTAATAGCTAGAGGCTTCTCAGGTGGGCGCTTGTCGGATTAACCACAAATCAAATTCCTGCCCTGCTCTGTTCAAAAATTGATCTTGATTGAATCGCTCTGTTGTGTTATAGTGTGTCATTAGTATTCTCAAAAAAATAGCGCTTTGGGATGTCAGGCAGCGAAGCCGACCCCAAATGCCGTTTCGATCGTTGAACACAGTTTATACCATTCAAGTCGCCATGGAAGGAGACTGAAATGAAACGAACAGATGTAAGAAAACTCATATCAAACATTCCGTCTCGCCTTGAAGCCATCAAAACAGAGGTTCGGAGCATGGCGCGGGAAGATTTGGACGCCATTTGCCGCATAGAAAAACAACGCTTTAGCGCCCCCTGGTCAAGATTTGAATTTCTCGCTCATCTCCGCAAACGCAACTGCGGCATCCTGGTAGCTCTGGAAGAAGGTCAAACGGTAGGCTATCTGATTTTTCGTCGTGGTCAGGATTTTACAGAAATCCAGAAAATTGCGGTCGATTCCCTGCATTGCCGCTGCGGCGTTGGTCGAACGTTGGTTAAATCCCTGTCCGAACGAATTGACAACACAACTTCCAAAATGACGCTAACCGTTCCAGAACGAAACCTTAACGCTCAGCTTTTCTTTCAGCGGCTTGGGTTCGAAGCGGTTGCCATCGTTCGAGATTATGTTTCACAGCATTCTGAAGACGCCTATATTATGGAACGCGATCTGACCATGGACGCTGAAACGGTTAACATGGGAGAATTCCCTTCTAAAACCGTCCAGTTGATTGTTAAAAATGCTTCCTGAACCGTTTTTTCTTTACGTCTTCTCATAATGACGCCTCGTTCTTCCTTGCCGAAGTTTAATATAACAGACAGCATTGAGGCGGTTTGTCGAGACATGACAGCTAAAGTCCCGGCTTTACAGCATATCGATATGAACCGGGTTGCCGTCAGGTATTGCCATACGCGTAATAACAAACATACTGGCGTTTACGCAACGATGACCCCGCTGAGATTTCAAAATGGGGAACGAATCGATATCCGTCGAGGGCGACGAATAATGCTGCCACGATATTTAGCCAGTTCCGGGCAAGATGCGCTATACTTGTTGAGCGTCTATCTTCCTCGATTTTACGCTAAAGATTTTCGGGATCGACTTAATACGCTCACCCATGAATTGTGGCACATTTCCCCTCGATTTAATGGCGATATTCGACGTTTTCCGGGTCGGTGTTTTATTCATGGCAAATCTCAAAAAGATTATGACGCCATAGCGGAACAGTTGGTTATGCAATGGCTGGCAACCAACCCTGATCCGAATCTGTACGCATTTTTGCAATGCAGTCTTCAAGAGCTTTGGACGCGATATTGCATTGTCGGCAGAGTGTTTAAAAATCCTAAAATAATTACCTTGCCATAAAAAGAAAAGCGGCGACAAAGCGCCGCTCTCAATGTTGTCAATCTGTAGTCCGAGCCGGGCTACATCCAGAGGAGATTTCCGGCTGCGTCAATTTGGAATGCACACTTTTCGTCGTTTTCGTTCGCCTGACGGCGAATGCGTAATTCCGTTCGCTCCGCGAACTCCATTACCGCCTTCCAATCCAATCTCGCTCCGGCTCGCCTAAATGACCTTTAATTCCGCATTCCGAATTCCGAATTCCGAATTAAAAGCCCATCCCAATCTTACCTATTTTCACAACCAAAAGAGAAACGCACCCCCATTTTATCAAATAATATCACCACACCCCTTGTAAAAATAGAAAAAAGGGTTATAATTCTCCTCAAGTTTAGTATATTATATTTAGACGGAACCATTAAACCGTCCAGAAACCTATAATACGAAAAGGATAAAGCTATGTCTAAACCCGGAAGAACCGTAAAAAAGGCAAATCATGGCAAACGCCCTGCCAACGCAAAGGCAAAACGAGCTAAACGACGTCTGGTTAAAACCTGATTTATCTGCGTTTTGTTTGGTTGCGAAGCCCTATTATATCGTAATTTGACGCTCCGTGGTTAGCGATAATTGAGAAATGAGAGATAGTATGTCAAGACAAACTGTTTCTCTTCTTTAGGATGTTGCTAACCATTGTTTTTTATTTTTCCGCCCCAGCGGTTGCAAGCAAATGATTTCAAAAGAACCGTATATCGATTTATCGACGCTTGACTTCAATAACGTTATTGCAGACCGAGAAGCTATCAATCAATGCAACGAACAGCGTTTTGAGATGCAACAGCTGGATGGGGTTGTTTACGAAGACGAAGAAGCCGGGATTGCTGTTGGCTACAAAGACATTACCAACAACGAATTCTGGGTTCGCGGTCATATTCCCGGCGCCCCGCTTATGCCGGGCGTTATGATGTGTGAAAGCGCAGCGCAGCTGTGCTCCTATTTCGCTGAAAAACTGGGAATTACCGACGAAGAACACATTCTCGGCTTTGCCGGCATAGACGAAGTGCGATTTCGCGGCATCGTCGTCCCGGGAGACAGACTGATCATCATGGTCAAGCGAGTCAAGATGAACCGTCTGCTGTTATCTTGCCATTTCCAAGTCGGAGGCCAAGCGGTCTTAGGAAG
>JAZQDP010000515.1:0-1710 GCA_045546875.1 Thermoguttaceae bacterium
GCGGTTTTCGGAACCAATACTGCGATTAATGAAAAAATTGAGGTTCCGACCATCTCGAATATTCAACTGAACGAAGGCGATATTGTACGTATTGAATTCACCGCGTTCGACGGTTTGAGCGATTCTCCGTGGAGACAACGTTTAACCGGCACTCCTGCGATTTCACTAACGGCTGTCAGTGACGCTTTGGCAACTTATGAACTCTATGATTTTTTTGATGAGGCCGAGTACTGTCGTGAAACAGGATCATCTATCATTACAAATTCTCCATGGAAATTCCAAGCAAAACTGCAAGGCGGCGTTTGGTCCGATTGGATAAATACATCCACCCACGGCACCGACCAATACACCTACTGGATGAACAGTGAGAAGTCATGGGGTAATTATCCCGGCGTTGGGTATCATTATCCCGCTGATCGTTCGGGACGTTATTATCTAAATGTAATTACCCCGATGAACAAAGCGAATTCCTCTGATTGGAACATTGATGCAGCATATTGCTTTGTAGCCCCGGTAAGCGGTACTTATGAGATTGGGAAAACCATTCAAAGCAAGGTCGCTTCTTATGAATGTGCCAACTATTTTTCACAGCACAATAAGGATGAATTGCTGGATTTCGGTGTTCGTATTACCTTAAACGATAACCGCCCGATTTGGAACGGTGACAGCTCGGCAGAAAAGCGTGATGGATTCGCGGTTTTCGGAACCAATACTGCGATTAATGAAAAAATTGAGATTCCGAGCATTAGCGGAATTAAATTGAATGCCGGCGATGTTCTTCGTTTTGAATTTACGGCGTTTGACGGTGCCGAAACCAATCCTTGGGCACAGCGGATTAACGGCACACCCGCGGTTCGTTTAACTGCTGTTTCTGACAAACTGGCTTCCTATGAATTATATGATTATTTCTTTGATATTGAAGAGGCCCGTCTTGATAACAAAAATATCAACAGCGATTCTGTTTGGTCCGTTCAAGCAAAGTCTTCGGAAAGTGATTGGACAAACTGGGGAGATACGAAAAGTCGCGATTCCGGCTATACTTACGTTTATAATTCTAAAAAAGCATGGGGAAACTATCCGGGATTCGGTTATTATATGCCCGATAATTACGTTTCGGGCGAACGTTTGTATCTTAGTGTGATTACGCCCTGTAATAAGGCAAATGATACGAGTTATAAAATCGATATGGCGTACGCTTTCACGGCACCCAAAGACGGTGTTTATAAAATTCGTCCTGCGGATCAGGATATGGTTTATTCGTGGGGCGCTGCAAACTACTTCAAACAATCAAGCAGTAGCCAAACAGGGGATTTCGGTGTTCGAATCACTAAGAATTCGCAGATTATCTGGAACGGCGACGAGAACGCTCAAAAACAGGACGGTTTCGCCGTATTCGGTACGAACAATGCGACCGTTACTCAAATTGACGTGCCCACTATTTCGGAAATCAGATTACAAGCTGGCGACGTTCTTCGCGTTGAATTCACTGCATTTACACCAATTTCCGAATTTCCGTGGTCGCAACGTATTGGCGGTATGGTTGGCGTAGACTTCCTGCGTCCTATAACAACGGGTGTATTTGATGATTCGGACGATTCATCCGTTGTAATGGATTGCGAAGACGTCAATCTGGTTGCAGGTGTTACACCAAAAATTAATTGCGTTGTTGGCGACAATAATCTGGATACCGCTAAAACATCAAATCCCTCG
>JAZQDP010000516.1:0-7971 GCA_045546875.1 Thermoguttaceae bacterium
GGCGCTGTCACACCCGTACTGTGAAGGCAAGCTTTCTATTACGCTCTGCGAAGACGAAAAAGAAATTAACGCCGTCCAGAATTCTCTGCTCAACCTGAAAAAGAGTTTGAAAAAGACGGGAGAAGAACTCGTCAGACGACAGACGGAACAAAAAAATGTACTGCTTGCCATCGTTCAATTAAAAGAAAGCGTCCAAGCGAATCAAACTCGCGCAAACGACCTGTGCCGCTGTCAAATCCAGTGCGACAACGATATTTCTATTGGAGAAATCCGCAATCGAATTCAAGCTATGGAACAAAAAACCGCAGCAGTTCACAGCCGACTTCAGCAGGCGGAACAACTCGATAAACTCAAAGAGCCGGTTCTGATTCGAGACGAATTAACTAACGCGCAGCAGGATTTGACGCAAAAAATGGACGTTATTAACGATTGGCGCCAAAAAAGGCAAGCATTAATCGGAGACGCCAATCCCGATAAAATGGCAAACGCCCTCGCTCAAGCCGTCAACAGAGCCGAAAAACTGACGCAAGCCCATAAAGAAAAGAAACTCGAACTGCAAACAAAGCTCGAATCCGAAATGCAAAAAAAGGATTCGCTTTCAGACGCCCAGCGCCAATCGACAAACGAGTTGAACGACCTCAGCGCCGATTTTAACGCAAAACTCCAAAAAGAGAATTTTTCCTCTGACGTTGAGTACTTTGCAGCTATTCTGGATGATAATCTGCGAAATCGGCTTCAGCAGCAGGAAAAGGAACTCGACAACCAAAAAACGAGCCTCGAAACGCTATACAATACAGCCGTCCAAAAGGAACGCCAAATGCGGCAGCAAAACCTGACTGACAAACCCCTTCCCGAGCTGGTTGCTGCGTCAAAGGAAACGTCAGCTCAGCGAGAGGCGTTAATCAGCCAAAAGGGGTCGTGCGTTCAAAGGTTATCGGAAAACGAACGGCTTCACGCGCAGCGCCAAACCAGGCAAAAAGAATATGACGACCAGCGACAAATCGCCTCCCGATGGGAACGACTCAATAACTTGATTGGAAGCAAACAGGGAGACAAATACCGAAAAATCGTCCAGAGGTTATCGCTGGAAATCCTGATTGACTACGCCAATCAACAGATGTCGGTTCTCGCGCCCCGATACCAGCTCACGCTTCAGCGCGAATCCGACGAGGAATTCGGGATTACGCAAAGCGCCTCATTAAAGTCCTCGCAACTCGCAACTCGCAACTCGCAACTCCCCAAAGACGATTTAGCGATTTTTTGCCTTGACGCCTGGCAAGGGGGCGCTATCAGACCGACAACAAACCTGTCCGGAGGCGAGAGTTTTTTAGTCAGCCTGGCTCTCGCTTTGGGATTGTCCCGCATGTCAAGCCAAAATATGACCCTGAAAACCCTCTTTTTAGACGAAGGGTTCGGGGCGTTAGACGATGCTACTTTACAAACCGCGCTTGACGCGATTAACAGGTTCCAATACGAAGGACAGGCAAACAAACTCATTGGGATTATTTCACACGTTGACGCCCTAAAAGAACGAATCGTCAACAAAATTGAAGTCATCCGATCCACTAACGGAACCAGCCTTTTGCGCGGCGCAGGCGTTAGGAACGAGAAGACAATTAGCGATTAGCGATTCGGAATTCGGAATTATCGCAAAGCGCCTCAATAACTCCTCACTCCTCACCCCTAACTCCTAACTAACTCCCTACTGTCTACTGCCTACTGCCTATTATTACTATTATGAAACCCATAACCAATAACGTCATTTGCATGAAATGGGGAACGAAATATTCTCCAGAATACGTCAATTTGCTGGCTGCAATGGTTCGAAAGAATCTGACCATTCCTCACCGATTTGTCTGCTTTACCGAAAACGCAGACGGGTTGGATTCCCGAATCGAAGTTCGACCACTGCCAGAAATGAACCTGGACGCCAGACTGCCAGAACGAGGATGGAGGAAATTAACCGTCTTTCAGGAACGATTGGACGACCTGGTCGGACAGGCTCTGTTTATTGACCTGGACGTGCTCATCTGGGACAATCTCGACTGCTTCTTTGAACTGGACGGCGAATTTCGGATTATTCAAGACTGGAACCTGCCCGGAAAAAACATCGGCAACTCGTCTGTATTTCGATTTGAAATCGGAAAACATCCGGACGTTCTCCAGTATTTTCTGGATCATGGCGACCAAGTTCGAAAAGAAGTCCGAAACGAACAGGCGTACCTTTCGCGTCAAATGCGCCAGAAAGGTCTTCTTCAGTACTGGCCGGACGATTGGTGCGTCAGTTTTCGCAAAAGTTGCATGCGTCCGTTCCCGCTGGGATATTTTCTCGATACAAAACTTCCCCCGAAGGGAACCAAAGCGGTTATCTTTCACGGCAACCCCAACCCGGACGTCGCAATTAAGGGCTGGCGCTCGCCGGATTTCTTAAAAGCGGTTCGACCCGTTAAATGGATTGAACAAACCTGGGAAAAATACCGGGAATTATGAGTTAATAGACTGTATAATTCCGAATTCCTATTTCCTCTTTGTTATGCGGCGAAGTGTCGGCGGACGTTTGTCAGATTAAGCGAGCTGAGGGCTGCGCCGGTTTGAGCATCGTAGAATTCGATTTCCGGCTGAGTGTTTTGCCAAATCGCGACAACGTTCTCAACCTGGAATTTACGTCCAAAATAGGCGTCGTCCTTGAGGAGCGAAACTGTCCGAACCTGTTCCTCCGAGACCTCCTTATCAAGCAGTCTCGAAAACTCGGACGCTATTATCGACAGGGTTTGCTTGTTGAATGAAAATGCCATAATTTTCTAATTTCACGCTATCTTTTCTATTTTACCATAAATAGAAAAACATCCTGTTTCTATGTCGGTTTATTTTGGACTTATTCTTTAATTTGAGCGCAAGACGCTTGAAATTTTCAAAAAATCGGTTAAATTATAGAGTATGAACGCCATACCAGAAATAGCCGGTTTGTCAGCCCGAACGTCGTTAATCCGAATTCCATCAGAAACTGACGTTCCGATAACTCCGCGGGTCAAAAAGATAATCGACGCGCCAGAGTTTTATCGGTTGTCGCAAGTTATGCAGTTGGGGCTGGTTCCGTTAGTTTATCCAGCGGCTCGCCACACCCGGTTCGAACATTCCCTCGGCGTGTACCGATTGGCGCTGTTATACGTTCAACGCCTGGCGGCTGATCCCCGCTTTCGTCTGATCGTCTCCGAACCCATGGCGGAACTGTTCATCGTTACCGCCCTGATCCACGATCTGGGGCATTATCCGTACTGTCATCTCATCGAAGATATGGATTTACCCGGCGTTATTCCACACGAACATCGGATCGGAAAACGAATCGAACGCTCTGAACTGGCAGACATTTTACGTCAAGATTGGGGCGTCGAACCTCAAAACGTAGAAAATTTACTTAACGGGAACACAAACGATTTGCCAACCCGATTGCTGGAAAGCATGATTTCCGGTCCGATTGACATCGACAAAATGGATTACCTGTATCGGGACAGCCTCCATGCCGGCGTCCCCTACGGGCGTCATTTTGACCGGCAACGGTTAATCGGCTCGCTCTGTTTGAACGAATCAGGAGATCGGATTGCCATTACCGATAAAGGTCGCACCGCTGCCGAGCTGATGGTTTTCGCCCGATACGTCATGTTTAGCGAGGTGTATTGGCATCACACCGTTCGCGCTGCAACCGCCATGCTTCAGCGAGCCGTTTTTCGGCTTTGGGACGAGATAAACCTTAACGATTTCGAGGATTGTTCCGATTTTGAGTTTCAAAAACGTCTGATCGACACAGCAAACTCAAGAGGGAAAAAATCGGCGTTGGAACTGCTACTGGGACTTTTCGGCTCTCGACGGCAAATTTACAAAAGAGTTAAAGAATTTAGTATTTTAGAAGATAGCGAAATTGTACGCCGTATATCGCGAAAACCATTTGAATGGCTTGTACGATGTTCCGAATTCGCTTCTCAACTGGCGTCGGCAGAATTGTCGATACCGATAAGACCTGATGATATAATTATAGACGCCCCCCCTCAAGCGAAAGAGGTGCAATTCAAAATCGACGTCTATTTTCCCCGACAGAATCAGTACCGTCCTTTACAACAGGCGTCGCCCGCCATTAACGCTCTGGCTACAGAGCAGTTCGACTTTTTTGTCAAACGAGTTCGCGTTTTCGCAAATCCGAACGTCGCTCAGGATTTGTTCCGTTTAGCCGACCTTAACCGCTGGCTCGAACGCGCTGTTAAAATGGCAGACCAAACCTTTTAGGTTCATCCGACAAGTTAGCGCCTGTGAACTAAGTAAAGCTTTTAACTTCTAGCTCCTAGCCGCTAGCTTGATTATTCTTGTTTCTTGCGATAATGCACGAATCAGGTTTATCAAGCTAATAGTTAGAAGCTAGTAGCTTTCCTTGCCAACTTACCGGAAAAGCCACTTTTTAATACCATGCCCTATCATCCTCCAAGAGAGTCATATAACCGTTACCTTCTCATCCGCTGGTGGTGTCAAAATCAATGGTGGGTTCAGATAGTTGTTCCTTGCGTCATTTGCGCTGGCGTCATTGGAGCGCTACTCTATCATTGGAATAACGAACGTCAAACCCAGATGCAAAGCCAGATTTTCGAAACTCAGTACAAGCACTGGAAAGAGCATCCTCCAGAGCTGGATCCCGATCTGGATGAAAAGGCGGCTGCGTGGCGAGTTATTCGTATGAAGAAGAACGACCCGTCCATGCCCATTCCGTATAAGAAAAAGCAGCTTATCGTCAAGCACTGGAAATCAATTATTGTCGATATGAAAGCGGAAGAAATTCAGCGTCTGCACGATTTGTTACAAGATCAACCCCTCAAGCCGACTGATGACATCGAGATTGACGTCCGTAAATTTGACGCCCCGTGGAAAGGCGACGTTACACTTGACGGCATGGATTCCGAGTTGGTTAAAGCCGCCCCGTTAGAGGAAGATATGCCAGATCCGTCAAAGGAGCCTGAAGACAATCTCATCGACGAATCTGACAACGCGGATCAGCCAGGAACGTTAAAACTCCCCCAGAAGCCTGTCAGTTCTGATTCGGAAGGCGATAACCAAAGCGCTCCCACGCCAAAAAACGATTCGGAACCTCAAAATGACGCTCCAAATCCTGCCGAGAAAAGCAGTCCCAATACTGACAATTCTCAGCCTGCGGACGCGTCAACAACGCCTGCCAACTCAACAAATCTGCTTCAGGTTAAAAACTCTGTTCCAGATTATATAGAACCAATTCCGTTTCTGGCAGACAACCAAGCCGAAAACGGAGCCGAGAATGGCAAGCCGGTGACAAATAACGACGCTGCGGAAAATCCAGAGTCAAACGTTTTCGTTTCCACTGACCTTCCTCCAGAAGCCGAAGTGCATCCAATCCAGGATTCTGTCGGCTCTGACGCCGATTCCTCCTTCGAAAGCGAACAGGTCGCTCCAATCGATATCGATCAACCTGAACCTTCTTCCAAACAAATAGCGGAAAAGACTCCCCCGATGATTGACGAAGTAGGAGGTCCATTAGAGGACAATTATCGTCAGCAACGCGAAAAACAGATAAAAAAAATGCTTGATGAACGTCAACATAAAATTGAAGAATTCAAACGAAGCCAAGACCCGAATCAATTTATTCCCTCGCCCTGGAAACGAAATCCTTTGGTTATTTAGCGAATCGTCGATTTGACAGTTCAAGCTGTTTTCTCCTGTATTCTCAACTTCACACCCTTCTTCTGGAGCCAATATCTGATGAGTATTTTCCTTTTTATTTCGTTTTTGCTGTTATGCTTCTTTCTCCTGGCTATATTAGGGAAAAAAAATCGTCTGTTTTGCATCTCGGTTTTGACAACCATTTTTTTAACCCTGGCTGTTTATAGCGCCGTCAGAAACGATACCGTCTATATTACGGGCGAAACAATGGGAACAACGTATCGAATAACCCTAACCGTTCCTGTTTACAAGACGTTAAGCCGAGAAATCAAAGAGAATCTGCTCAAGAAAAAAATCGACGCTGAATTGGCGAGAATCAATGCGTTGATGTCAACATACGACCCCAATTCAGAACTGTCTCTATTGAACAAACATCAGTCCTCCGACCCGTTTCCGATTTCATCCGAAACAGCCAAGGTGTTAAATCTGGCTTTAGAAATAGCGCAGAAGACCAACGGCGTCTATGACCCTACCGTTGGACCGTTGGTCAATTTATGGCGTTTCGGTCCGGAAGATCGCCCGGAACAAGTCCCCTCTCAAGAGGAAATCGACAGCGCAAAACAGTTGGTTGGCTGGGAGAAGATTAAATTGGTCGAACAATCTCAGAACGATTCCTCGACAAAACTATTCTCCATTGTAAAATCACAGCCCAATGTTTATATTGATCTATCCAGCATCGCCAAGGGTTACGGCGTAGATTGCGTTACAGATCTTCTTATTCAAAATGGCTATCGCAATTTTCTGGTTGACATCGGTGGAGAATTGCGTTCCAAAGGTAAAAATGCAGCGGGAAACGACTGGTCAATTGGAATAAATCGACCGGACTTGACAGACGCCAGCCTGGCTAAAACCGTCTCATTGAGCGATAAAGCAATTGCCACCTCCGGCGATTACCTGAATTACTATGAACTTGACGGCAAGCGTTATTCGCACATTATTGACCCTCAAACCGGTCGACCGATTACGCATAAGACAGCGTCAGTTTCTGTGATTGACGATTCCTGCATGGTAGCCGACGCTTGGGCAACAGCGTTGCTTGCCTTGGGCGCAGAAAAAGGAAAGCCGTTAGCAAAAGAGAATTCTCTAAACGTTACTTTTATTATCCGTGACAACGATGAAATTATCATTGAATAGTTTTTGAAACCGCAAATATTTCGGTCATTTACATAACAATTCCCGCAATGGAACAAGAACAAACTCTCGTTCATACATTCTGGGATGAGGAATAATCAACGTTGGAGAATTCCAAACAATATCGTCATACAGGAGAATGTCAAGATCGCAGGTTCTCGGTCCGTTTTTTATCGTTCTGACTCGTCCAAGGTCAAGCTCTATTTGTTGCGTTTGACATAACAAGCTCTCTGGTTCAAGCCTGGTTTGAAGAAGAATTGCCCCATTATGATATTTTGGTTGTCCCTCTGGACCGCCAACTGGTTCCGTAAGAATCAAAGACGAATATTTCAAAACCATCGTTTCTGGAAGATTATTTAGCCGATCAATACATTCCAGATATGTTTTCTGTGGATTTCCCAAATTGGCGCCAAAAGCAATAGCGACATACGCTGGATCGTCAGGAGCATTTTTAGGCGGCAAAACAGGTTTATACATAATTCGCTTGAGTGTCATCAAAATAATATTAACAGAAATTCGCCTTTAACGCTACCAGTTCAGTTCGGACGCTTCTTCCCAGTGTTCCATGAGGTATTCCAGCCGCTGCTGCGCTTGAGCGATTTCGTTTAACACCTGCTTGACCGCGGCGCCGTCGCGAAGCGTTGCCGGGTCGAGGGATTTCTCCTGCAGGTCGGCGATTTCCTGTTCCGTTTTTTCGATGTCCGCTTCAATATCGGCGACTTTACGATACGGGAACTTTCGTCTCTTCTTGGGCGGATCGACTTTCTTCTCAACTGTTCCGGCGCCGGGGTTCGTCTTCGGCGCGCTATTTGTAACAGACTTGTTTTGCGTTCCCGCCGGGCGGGATTCGTCTTTTGACGGCGCAGCGTTTTTCACCGCGTCTTTTTTCATTCTCAGATAGTCGTCGTAGTTCCCTTCGATAATTCGGGCGCCGTCCGGCTCGATAACCAGCAGATGATCCGCCGTCTGGTTGATAAAGTAACGGTCGTGGCTGACGAACAGAACGGTTCCGCCGTCGAAGTTTTGGAGCGATTCCTCCAAGCCCTCTCTTGCCCACAGGTCGAGGTGGTTTGTCGGTTCGTCGAGAATGAGGAAGTTGGCTTCCAG
>JAZQDP010000517.1:0-11684 GCA_045546875.1 Thermoguttaceae bacterium
CCCCATCAAAAAATTTTTTCAAGCCCCCCTTGATAAATTATTGATATTGGGTATAATGTACAGACTAATAATAATGTTATTGGCAGTTGGCAAAATTTGTGCGTGTATTGCGTCCACTAAAAAGAATTGCCATTCGCCAAATACGATAATCAATTTAACATATCGGCGTACCGTTTTTCCGGTTCGCCCGAACCAGGAGTAAAACGATGGCTAAAAGCAAGAAAAAGTCCGAACCAGTATTTCTCGTTTGTGAAGATTGCGGAACTTACAACTACGTCCTTCGCCGTAAACCCGGCGGAGAAAAACTCAGCCTGAAAAAGTTCTGCGCCAAGTGCCGCAAGCACGTCAATCACAAAGAAAAGAAAAAATAGTTCTGCTGTTTTTCAGATCATTTATAACCGCATGGCAATAACAATGTCGCGCGGTTTTTTTATGGTTTACACAAACCAGCGGATCGCCGGGAGCGCCGGGGGATTTGTTTCAACCGTTTTTTTCTCCCTTTGCCGGGCGTCCCCTTTTTATCAACCTGAAACAGAGAGTAATGCAACGTAACTTTGACAAAAATTGGCAAATCCCTTTACACGATTCAGGCATCGTAGACCAGATGATTCGCCGTCTGAATATTCATCCGGCGTTGGCGCAAGTATTATGTTCAAGAAAATTGTCGCCTGAAGAAGGCGCTCGTTTTCTAACCTGCGCTTTTAAGGAAGTTATGCCTCCTAACGAGCTTTTTGGCTGTGAAAAAGCGGCGGAGCTTATTCTCAAAGGAATTGAAAATAAAGAATCGTTTGTTATTTATGGCGATTACGATGCCGACGGAATGACAGCAACCGTCGTTATGCACAGAATTATTACCGCCTTGGGAGGAAAGGTCAGTTATTATATTCCCGACCGGATTGACGATGGGTACGGTCTGCATAATCACACGGTCGAAAAACTGGCAGAACAAGGGTATAACTGGCTTATAACGGTGGACTGCGGCATCCGTTCTTTGGAAGAAGTCGCGCTGGCAAACCGTTTGGGTCTGAAAACAATCGTTACGGACCACCATCCGCCGATTGCCGTCGATCAAATTCCTCCAGCGTTGGCGGTGGTTCATCCAGCTATTCCGGTCAACGGCAAATGCACGCCAGAACTGAGCGGTTCGGCAGTCGCATTTAAATTGGCGTGGCAATTATGCTGTGTTAAATCGGGGAACGCCAACGTTGGCGACCGGCTGCGAAACATCCTTTTAGAATTGTTGGGCATTGCGACCCTGGGCATCGTTGCGGACGTCGTTCCGCTTACTGGGGACAATAGAATTTTGACCGCCAACGGACTAAAATATCTGAGAAACAACGCTCCGATTGGCGTCATGGCGCTATTGCAGGGGCTGGGTCTTCATGAACAGCCGCTCACGGCTGAGAATATTTCCTATAAAATCGCGCCGACGCTCAATGCGGCAGGTCGAATTGGCGACCCCAACAAAGCCGTTGAACTGCTCATGGCAATTCAGCCCTCGACGGCTCAAAGTTTGGTGGCTCAATTATGCCAGTGGAATACGAAACGCAAAGAACTGGAAGAGGAAATTACCCGTCAGGCAGACGCGCTGGTTAAAGAGAATTATCTCTCAGAGGACGAGAACCCGGTCTTGATTCTCGCGGCTCCCAACTGGCACGAAGGCGTTATTGGCATCGTCGCTTCCAGAATGGTGGAGAAATACCATCGTCCGACGGCAATCATTTCCGTTTCCGAACCGGATTCTCCCGATTGCGTTTGTACCGGGTCTGCCCGGTCTGTCAACGGGTTTGACATTGCTGCTGCGCTGGCGCACTGTTCTGATTTGCTTGTACGGTCTGGAGGTCATAAAATGGCGGCAGGGCTTTCTGTTAAGCAGAGCAAACTAGACGCTTTTCGTCAAAAGATAAATCGGTATGCGAAAGAAGACCTGAAAGACCTGTTAGCGGATTCTCCAGAATACGTAGACGCAGAAATACCGGTGTCGGCAATAACGCTGCAAACGGTGCAGTCAATAGAATGGTTGGAACCGTTTGGAAAAGACAACCCCCGCCCAACATTTATGTCAACCGGCGTTAGACTGGCGGCGGCTCCGCGATTGCTAAACGGAGCAGGCGGGGTTCAGTTGGAATTTGAGCAGAATGGCGCGACGATAAAATGCGTTGCTTTCCATCGATCAGCCTGGGCAGGCGAGTTTGCTGAAGCTGAAAACCAGTCGTTTGACATTGTGTTTCAACCGAGCATAAATCATTTTGCGGGTCGAACAAGCGTTCAGGTCAAGCTGATTGACTGGCGAACCAAAGAATAAACGTTGCCGGGCTAACCGCCAAACAATCTTTTTAGAAACGCAAAGAACCCTTTAGGGGATTCCGCTGCGGGAGGGGTAACCAATTCGCCATTATTTTTATCGGTAATGGGAGCGTATTTTCGCTTCTCGATATTCTCTTCAGGCATACCGAGGTCAATGTTTTGCTTTTCACGAATAAGCGTTCCATTGACCAGCTTGAATTGACAACCGCAGTTCGGACACGCTAGACGGGTAGCGCTTTCGTCCTCTGGAATGGTTATCATTTTACCGCATTTTAAACAGCGCTTTTCCATTTTATCTTATTGCTATCATTTATGGTTTAACAAAAAAACAGTGAACGCCCCTGTTTATTGTATCGGCTAGACGGCGGCGCGAAAATAAGGTTGCTCAGGCTTGTCCGGCAACGACGTATTTACAGTTGTGAGACGCTTGGGGGCGGTTTCCCTTTTTGGGGGCTGCGGATAAAGTTCACGCCTCAAAGACCAATACATCAATATTTATATCTAAATATAAATTTTATGCAAGAGGATAAGAGATTAAAAAACGCTCGTGTAACAGGATTTCTCAAATAATAGGGGTATTGGAAAAAAAACGAAAAACGGTAGAATAAAAGGCAGTAGGCGGCGAGGCAGTAGTAAGATTATTCAGAGTAACCAACGAGAACACATATAAGCTCTCGCAGTGGCATAGTCTGGGAGCAGCGCCTTGCGACCTATTGCCTACTGCCTATTGCCTCCATGACCAATTCAATCCAATCCCTGCAGAAAGCTCTCCTGATGTGGTACGACGCCAACGCGCGTTCGCTGCCGTGGAAGGAGAACGTAACTCCGTATCGGGTTTGGATTAGCGAGGTTATGCTGCAGCAGACGCAAGTCGGAACGGTTTTGGACGCCTATTTTGAACGGTTCATGAATCGGTTCCCGGACGTTGCCGCGTTGGCGGCGGCAGAGGAACAGGAAGTCCTAAAGTACTGGGAGGGCTTGGGCTACTATTCCCGGGCGCGAAACCTGCATAAAGCCGCCAGGGCAATTGTAGAACGCTTCGACGGCGCTTTTCCTCGAGACGTCAAATTGATAGAATCCTTGCCGGGGATAGGTCGTTACACCGCCGGCGCGATTGCATCGATGGCGTTTAACGATCCTGTCCCGATACTGGAAGCAAATACGATTCGCATTCACACCCGGCTGACCGATTTGGAAAGTCCGGTTGACGAGAAATTCGCTCAGGAACTGCTCTGGGCGGAAGCCCGCCGTTGGGTGGAAACGCCCAAGCGAGGGAACGTTACTCCCGGGCGAGTCAACCAGGCGCTCATGCAGTTCGGTCAGCAGGTTTGTAAAAAACGCCCGCTGTGCGAGAACTGCCCGCTGGAGGACGCCTGTCTGGCGCGAAAGTCCGGACGGGAGAATTTGATTCCTGTCGCCAAGCCGAAACCGGAAACGATTTACTGGCGTCACGCCGCCGTTGTCGTTTATAACCGCAAGGGTGAGATTTACCTCCGCCAGCGGCAGGAGAAAGAGCATTGGGCGGGGCTGTGGGACTTTCCCCGCGTTGACGCCGACGAGTCCGATTCCCCCGCGGTTCTGGAATCCCGCATTCGTCAGACGTTTGGCTTGACCGTCAAGCTGGAATCCGAGCCGTTTATGAGTTTTCGTCATCAAGTAACAAATCACAAAATCGAGCTGGTCTGCTATAAGGCGTCGCAAGCCAAATCGACCCAAAGCGCAGACGTTACATTTGCTTGGGCTGCTCCGGCGGAGTTGTCCGAATACCCGCTCAGTTCCCCCGGCAGACGAATTGCAAACAAACTGATTTCATAATCCATAAACCTTGTAACACTCAATTTGTCATGAAACGAATCCTTTTATTCCTTGTTTTGTTGTGTATTCCCGCTTTTGCGTCAGCAGAGCGCATTGTTGTCGTTGGAGACAGCATTACGGGTCATTCCATGAACTTGCCGTGCGGCTATACGCACCGGGTTCGTCTGGCGCTGCAGGAAGCGGGCGTTACAGACGTCGAATTCGTTCCCCTGGGCGGGAGCGGTCAGACGGTTTCTTCCTGGCGCGGGATTGTTGACAACTCTTATAAAAACCGCCAGCGGCTGGACATTCCCGGCATTTTCGTTAAAGACGAGTTCGACAAAGGCGCTGACACGATTCTGATTTTCCTCGGCATGAACGACGCGCACTGCCCGTCGATTTCCAATGCGGATAACTGTTACGAAGTCTGGAAAGAGGAATTTCAGGATTTGATTAACAAAGTCAAGGCGCGCTGTCCGTATAAGAAGCTCATTCTCTCTGCTCCAACCATGCTGACGGAATCGCCGTACGACTTCAAAAATCTGCAAATGGATAAAATGGAATCCGTCGTTCGTCAGCTGGCAAAAGAGAACGGCGCGACCGTCTGCGAGATTCGCCGCGACTTCAAAGCCGCCGTCGAAAACGCCCGAAAGCAGGACGTAGAATACCGCGTTATTCGAGACTACGTTCACCCGCGAGAACTGGGGCATGACGTTATGACCGTTGCCATTCTCCGCGCTATTGGTCAGGACAAGGCGGCGGACATGTATCTGGAAAAGTACTGCAGCGAATACCAGAAGGATTTCCAAAAGCCCGGCATGAGCCTGTATGTTGTTTCGCCCGCTCCGATTGGCAAGGCGATTGTTCGCGGCAACCTTCGCGGCGCTAATAAATCCCAGCTTACTGTAGACGCTCCGGAAGGGTACAAGGTCGATAAAATTGAACTCGGCGACGGCGAAGAGTTCACAATTTATCTTTCCGGCTCCTCTGAAGAACTCACAACGTATGTAACAGTCAAGGCGGGAGACATTGTCAGAAAAGTCAAACTCAACGCCCCGTATCGGCTGGCGATGGGATTCTACGTTCCCCCGTTTGGAAACGAAGCCCAGTTCAACAAAGACGCTGCTGTTACACAAATCGACAAAGACGTTCTGGAAGGGAAAAACCCGCTGGAATCAAAAATTGACGGCAAGCCGGTGGAATGGTTCAGCTTCTTCCCGTCCGTAGACTATACCGGCGGCGACGACCCCAACAACATCGACTTTTACGCTGTCGATAACTGTTACGGTTTTGAAGGCGCGTATTTCGTCCGCGAGGTTTACAGTCCGGAAGAACAAAAAGTCCGCGTCGATTTTGCCGCCAATTCCTACAGTACCAACGAGATGGTAACGCTGTACTGCAACCAGGATCGCGTTTACGAACATTTCTTCTCCCGCGGCGGAAGGACAACCGACTCAACCGAGATTACCCTCAAAAAAGGCTGGAATCGCATCGTTGGCAGAACGACCCATACGACCTGGCAATGGGTCATTTCCGTCAGCTTTAACGGAAACGGATTGAAGTATCGATAGGCAGTAGGCAGTAGGCAATAGTGTTCGCCTTCGGCGAATTTAAAACTTAAAACTATTGCCTGTTGCCTACATCCTTTTTGCTATCGTCTTCTTCCTTTTTCCTGTTGCCTATATCCCTTTTCCTACTGCCTATTGCCTACTGCCTACTGCCTTATAATATGAGAATTGTTATGATGGGCTGCGGCCCCTTTGCCGTACCGGTTTTTCGCGCCTTGGCGCAGAGTCAAAAGCATGAAGTTATTTTGCTTGTCAGCCAGCCGCCGCGTGAAATCAAAGGACGCGTTCAGCCGGAATCCCCGATGGTTACAGCCGCCAAGGAACTGGGCGTTCCCGTCTGGACGCCTGACCGGATTAACAACCACGTCGAAGAGCTTCGCGCCTATAATCCCGACATTTTGGTCGTTTGCGACTTCGGACAGATTCTTTCTCCTGACGTCCTCGCCAGCGCGAAGTTTGGCGGGCTGAACCTGCACGGGTCGCTGCTGCCGAAATACCGCGGCGCCGCGCCGATTAACTGGGCGATTCTCAAAGGCGAGTCAACGCTGGGCGTAACGGTAATTCATCTAACGCCTGAGCTGGACGCTGGACCGGTGGTCTGTCAGGCGTCAATGGACGTCGGCGCTGACCAGACCGCTCAAGACGTCGAGCCGCTTCTGGCGCAGTTGGGCGCGCCGCTGGTCGAAAAAGTTATAGACGCTCTGGAAAACGGGACGTGCTGCTGTCAAACGCAATTGGAAGGCGAAGCGACTCGCGCCCCGAAGCTGAAAAAATGTGACGGTAAAATCGACTGGACGAAGTCCGCTGTAGAAATCCGAGACTTGTATCGCGCTTTGGAACCGTGGCCGCAGACGCACTTCTTCTGGAACCGTAAACCGGGAGTCGAACCGGTCAATCCGAACAATCTTCTTCGACTCATTCCCCGCTCCATTCCAGAGGTTTTAGACCGCGCCGTCGCCGTCGCCGTTGCTGACCCGGGCACGGTTTTGGAAGCGAATGACCTTCTTGTCGTTCAGACCGGATCAGGACAGGTTGCCTTTACCTGTATTCAGCCGGCAGGGAAAAAGTGTATGGACATAGCGTCATTTTGTCGCGGCTACGGACTCAAACCGCTGGACAGATTTGAATAAATTTTGTATTGGGAACTGCGCCCTGCCCTACTCAATTAAACTTTTGGCTTCCTGAACCAAATCGGCAACGTTCTCATCGGTTTCGTAAAGGCGGACGATGCTTTTTACGATTCGTTTTGTTTGTTCCGGATTGGTTTTTTGGAGCTTTTTTGCTTCGATGATTCGTAATTCAATCGTCTCTCGAAGTGGTTTTATTTCATCTTCCAGTCGGGACTCCATCGCGTCAATTTGTTTTTCAACCGATAACAAACAGATGCGTTTGTCATATTCTCGTTTCCCCATGTCGGAGCTGTAGGGCGGAACAGGATAGAAGTCGGCAATGGCTTTTAGTTCGATCAACGCCTCTTCTGGCGCGGTTTCAGAAATTTGCATCGCCTTGTAATACTGCCGTTCTAAAACGGTGCTTGGCGTCCACGACCCCGTCCCGATCATTCGTGACAAAACGCGGCGGTGGAACCGTTCGATGTCATACTCTTCCCTCCAGCAGAGAATCGTTTCTGCTCGTTTATCGTCTGGAAAACGACTGAGAAACAGGTTCATATTGCTATACGCAGATTCCTTGTCAAAGAGCCGGGTCTGATTGATTTTCTCGTAAAGTTTATCCGCGGTAAGAGGCTGGAGAAAATAGACTAATGCGGCAATAAACGCCGCCAGGGCTGTTGCCCAACCCAGCGCAACGAGCCAGGAAAAGGACGACTGAGGCGACGACGGCTCTTGAATCGGTTCAACTTTAACGTATGAACTGACTTTAGCTGTCGGCTTTGGCTGAGGCTGTTCGATGATTTCCGGTTCGGTATCGCCCAACCGGGAATCGCTCATCTCAATTGTAGCGTCTTCGACAAACTCGATTGTATCCAACTGGCGCAGCAGCGCGCTTGCGGTTTGAATCCGCTTTTCAGGCTGAATTTCCAGCAGACGGTTAAGAATATGCTGAAAATTCTCCGGGATAGGCATATCTTTTCCGTCACGAACCAGCGGAACGAGCGGCGTTTCAGCGTGCATTCGTTGAATCTCTTGCGGGGAACGCCCTAAAAAGGGAGCGTGCCCGCACATGAGGGTATAAAAAACCGCCCCGAGAGAATAAAGGTCTGCCAGCGTCGTAACAGGTTTTCCGAGCGCCTGTTCAGGAGCCATATATTGAACCGTGCCGACAACCGCGCCAAACCCGGTTAACTGCTGGCTGGAAAAGACGCGCGCGATGCCAAAGTCCGTTAGTTTAACCGTTGGCGAGGGCGATTCCGGGTTGGAGATAATGATGTTGCCGGGTTTAATGTCACGGTGGATAATCCCTCGAGCGTGAGCGTAGGAAATAGCGGACGCCAACTGCTTGGCAATCGCCAGCGTTTGCGTCCAGGAAAAGAGCGTCCCCTTTTTTATGACGTCATGAAGCGATTTCCCGTCAACCAGTTCCATGACATAGTACATCTGCTCTTCGTCAACGCCGAACCCTAAAATATGAACCACGTTGGGGTGATCAATCATTCTCAGGGCGGTAATCTCTTTATCGAAGCGTTGAATTTCCTGCGCTCGCTCTTCCGGTTCAGACGAATGAAGGGTAAGCGTTTTTAGCGCCACTTCTTCAACTGCGCCGGTAATCGGATTGAGGTCTGTTTCTTCAATCGAATGAGCCGCATAGACGACGCCCATTCCCCCGCGGCCAATTACGCGGTCAATAGCGTATTTCCCGATTTGCTGTTCCATATAAAAAGGTTGTTTTGGTTAGAGTTCTTTGGATTCCCCGGGCTGAAAAACGAACGGCTGAGCGCTTGTTTGACTTTGGATTTCCTCTGCCCACCGGTTTACGTCCTGCTGAATTGGTTGCCAGGTGTTGTAGTGGGAAGGGATGGCGTATTGAGGTTTAAGGGCTTTGATGGCGTCGAGCGATTGCTGCAGCCCCATTGTAAATCGATCTCCGATTGGGACGATGGCGGCTTTAAGCCCCGTTTTGCCGATGTATTCCATATCGCTAAAATACCCGGTGTCGCCTGCGATGTACACATAGCCCTCTTTTGTGTGGAGTATAAACCCGACCGCAATGCCGCCGCAGGAACCGTCTGGCATTTGGCTTGAATGTGACGCAAAAGTGAATGTAACAGAACCAAAAGAGGTTTGAATTGTCCCGCCGGGGTTGCCTGGCTCTAACGAACGAACGCCCTTTTTGCCAAACCAGTTGACAAGTTCAAAACAACCGATTAGCGTCGCGTTGGGATGGCGTTTCGATACGGAAACAACGTCTGAACAGTGGTCGGCGTGCCCGTGAGTGCAAAGAATATAGTCTGCCGGCAATGCGTCGCCAATTTCACGAATGGATTCCGAAGCGAAAAAGGGGTCAACAATAACAGAGACGCCGTCAACGGTCAAATGCCAGCAGGCGTGTCCGAGCCAGGTTATTTTCATGATGGTATTACAAAACAGGGGTGTAATCTAATTTGAAATGCGGATAGTTTGAAATTCGTCGTTGCGTAAAACAAGCAGTTCGACCGGGTCGGCAACGTCGATCAATTCCAGCGCGGAATTTAACGTCTTGACGTCTTTAACCACTTCTCCGTTGAGCATAACGATAAAGTCGTCTGGAGCAAGCCCGGCTTTAGCGGCGGGAGAGTTGTTTTTTACGGAATCCACGTAAGCCGGCGTAAGGGGCAAAACGTTTGGTACAAGTTGAAATCCGAGTTTGGCAGTTGACCATGCGTCTGCCGGTTTGACGTTTTCTTTTGAATCGCTGGCTGCGGAAGCCTTCTTTTCCAGAATGTCAGCGACAGCAGAGCGTAGCGTAGCGTGCGGCATGGCAAAGTTGATGTAAATAGACTGGGTCGTGCTTTTAAGCTGTTTTCCGACCAATCCGAGGAAAGCCCCCTGATAGTCAACCAGCGCGCCGCCGGGAGCGCCAGGGTTGTTGGTAATCGCGTCGATGATAAAGACTTCGCCTTTGTATCCTGCAACGAACGCGCCGCGCCGAGCCTCTAAAGGCGTTATGGCGGAAACGATGCCGTGTTGAACGCTCATCGGTTCGTTGCCGGTCGCGACGCCGTAAAGATTGGTTATTGCCAAAACCGGACTGCCAACGCTGACGGAAACAGGTTCAGCTGACAAATCAAAAAAATCCGGCGTTTGAGTATCGATTTTCAAAACCGCAATCGACAGTTTCGGGTTAATGCCAACCAGTTTGGCGGTGTACTTCTGTCCATCATTTAAGGTGCAGGTAATCGGATCTTCGTCGAGAACGGAGCCGGTAACGGTTAAAATGTGCCCCTGGTTTGAGATAAAGATTCCGGATTGAGCGTCGTCAAACCCTGCCAAACCGCCAACGCCGTAAACCTTGACGGTTTTGGGAAGCGTCTTTTCCAGCGCCGTTTGTTGAGCGGACGAAGTTGCAGTAAAAACGAAACAAATCAGTAACGCGACAGATAATTTTATGTTCATGGTATTTGCTAAATTATGTTTACAATCGCCACAGGGGCGATTTTTCTGCCTGAGAAGCGAAAACTTCCAGTTTCGGGAACGTAAATGCGAGTTCTTCCGCCAGGCATTGGCACGCAAATCGTTCCGTGGCGTAATGACCCGGCAAAATCAAATTAATTCCGTTGGCTTGAGCGTCGAGGAACGTGTGAAACATTGTTTCCCCTAAAATCAAGGCGTCTGCCCGCGCTTTTTTTACAAGATCAAACAGAGATCCTGCTGCGCCGCAGGTTACGGCAACCGTGCGAATTATCGAGTCTGGAGAGCCAACCAGATTGATGTCAACGCCGTCAAAAAAATTGCGAACGACAACGGCGAAATCCTTTAATTTTGTCGGCTTTGACAATTGCCCTATCCGACCGATGCCAATGCCGGTTTTTTCGTCCAGAACCTGCAGCGCCCTGATCTTTTTTAATCCAACGCCTTTGGCAATGCGCTGATTGATGCCCTGCGCTGCTGAATCGAACGCGGTATGGGGCGCGTACACGGCAATGTTATGCTCAATTAAATTGAGCGTCATTGCCCCTTCAGGCGTTTCGTCGGTAAGGCGTTTTACCGCATGGAACAGAATCGGATGATGGGAAACAATTAAATCAACGGAACGGTCCACCGCTTCCTGAGCGGATTGCGGCGTTACTGTCAAACAGGTCATAATTCGTTTGACGGTCTTGTCGCGCCGACCGAGCAGTAAACCGACGTTGTCCCAATCTTCCGCCAGTTCCAAAGGGGCAAACGGTTCCAAAAACGATTCTATAATTTGAGCTACGTTCATAATATATATACTTTTTCTACTTGAAATTTCCCGAAAAGGAGCTGTTAGCTTCTAGCTCCTAGCCGCGAGCTTGGTTATTCCTGTTTCTTGCGATAATGCACGAATCAGGTTTATCAAGCTAATAGCTAGTAGCTAGCAGCTAGAGGCTTAACATTGGAAAAACTCAAGTCTTTTCATAATATATAGTATAATCAATTTAGATGAGAATGGCAAGAGGCGCCAAAGAAAAAAAGCGGGATAAGGTTCTATCCCGCCGGACAGCGCGGCTGTTTTATAAAAACGGCGACTTTAAAATACCAGCGCGGCGCCCATTTCTGGACGCCGTCTGGGCGGGGGGGACGATTAATTCCCTTTACCATGCACGATTCCCTTTACTATGCACGAATCCCCCCCTCTCCTCAATCGGATGATTTCGCAATTACGACCGACCAATCACGGCTGGTTCATCTTAAAGTTGAAGTTCAATCGGTTGCGGACGTTTTCCGGCAATTGATCGATGCTGTTTTCGTCAACCTGGTATTCGTTTCCGTTTTCCTTGATTTTGATCAAAGCCGGTTCGTTTCCGTTCTTTTGAACCTGGACAGAAAACGAGTCTGTTTGCACCTGAGCGTTTGGATCGTTCGTCGGGGGTTGAATAAGCATCATTCCTCCATTGGG